>NZ_JAAVNG010000010.1:0-164597 GCF_012923605.1 Advenella sp. EE-W14
CATCACACCGAGGCAAAAATTACATCAACATAAATTAAATAATTCTACTGCCAACTGCTATTAAAAATGGGGTGATTACCCTTGCACCTAGGTTGACTAAAAAAAATGAAGCCAGCCGCGTTTTAATGGATTTGGACAATTCGATAAAAGTCACCTTAGATGCCTTGATTGGCATTGCGTATGTTGACGACAGGCAAGTTAAACACATCACGGCTGAGTATGGTCCACCCGAAAAGGATGGTGCTTTGCATGTAACGATCAAGGAGCTCGCATGACCTTTCTATTCGGCTTGATTATGGGCGCAGCAGCTGGGGCTTGTGTCACTGTGGTGGCTTTGTTTCTCAATGATTCAACAGGAAGGTGGGATTAATGCATTTCAAAAGTCCGGAACATGCAATCAGGGTTGCGTATTTCATCTTGGCCACACGAATTGAGCCCAGCACTTCCCTTCAAAAACTCATCAAGGAATACGAGGAAATGACCGGTGAACGAATCCCCCACTCCACCGATATGACACCACACGACTGGCGTGTACAGGTGGTTTGGATCATAAACCTAACCAAGCGGTTGATCGGGCACAAGATTGGTTTTCATGTTCTGCAGGGAATCCATGGCGATATTATGAATGCTGAGGTCCGGCAGAGTTTGTTTGAGGTTTCACATTGGCTGAACCCCGCCCGTGATTCCAGGGAGCGATTGATCACCGACCTGATCACGACACATATTTTGCGTGGCCGGCCAACGCAGCAGTTCATTGCTGATCAGTTTGGAGTAGACAGGCAGGTTATCAAGCGATTAGTACGTAAGTATCGGGACATGATCGAGATCGAGCAGGATCACGTTGAAAACATACTCTGGGATGAGTATAAAACGGCTGGTTTGATCGTAGGTACATGAAGGTACATGTATTGACATAGCGACCCAAACATAGTACATTTCAGCTATGTTTGACATTAGAGCGTCAATAGAAAACGAAGCCCGCATATCGCGGGCTTTTTTATTGCTTATTGAATTTAGAAGAATAGGCTAAGCCAATTGTATAGGCTAAGCCAATTGTCCCATTGTTCAGATAGTGTGATAAAAATTTCATATATCGTTAATGTAATTTTGATTTTTTTAAAAAAGAAAAAAACATAACGCACTAATTCCATTAATTTTTTCAAAATAACCATAAAGATAGAATTCCTCTTTTATTAGAATTGTTGTGTAGAGCAATATTGCTTCTACCTATTTATTTATATAAACGCTTAAAGTTCCTAAAATTTCACTATGACCGCCACAAAAGACAAGGCAACCGCCGCGTCAGGCGGCCTGACTCCAAAGCAAAAACGCTTTGTTGAGGAGTATTTAATTGACCTGAATGCAACGGCCGCATTCCGTCGTGCCGGTTATGTTGCAACTGGAAATGCAGCGGAAGTTAATGCCTCCCGCCTGCTAAGAAATGCTAAGGTTGCAACTGCAATTGCCCAGGCGCAGAGCAAGCGTTCAGTCCGCACTGAAATCACCCAGGATATGGTTCTGAAGGAATTGGCCAAGATCGGTTTTAGCGATATTCGAAAAGTCATTCGCTGGGGCAACACAACGGTTCGCAAAGCAGTCAACACGGAAGGTGAGGAAGTTGAAGAGCCTTACCATGGCATTGCGTTAATTGATTCCAGTGAAATTGATGATGCAACCGCAGCGGCCATTGCTGAGGTATCTGAAGGTCGTGAAGGTCTTAAAGTAAAATTGCATGACAAGAAAGGCGCATTGGTTGACATTGGGCGCCACCTTGGCATGTTTACGGATCGTGTTGATCACACCAGCAGTGACGGCAGCATGAGCCCGAAATCTTTTTCTGAAATGTATGGCGAGCCTAAACCCGAATCTTCTTGATTTTTGGTTCAAAGATGGGATTGCGTCCGATAAAAACTTCAGAAAGGCCAGGCACCGTGTTTTGTATGGTGGCCGAGCATCATCAAAATCTTGGGAATTTGCTGGGCAGGCAGCGGGTATTGCCAATCGATGCATGCTCAGAATGCTGTGTGTTCGCAGATATCAAAACAAAATCAAAGAATCGGTTTACACCCTGATTGCCTCACAAATTGAGAACTTCGGGTTTAAGGGTTTTGATATCCGGGCCAGTGATATTAAGCACAAAAATGGCAGTGAATTTGTTTTTTATGGCATCGAGCGCAACACCGATGAAATCAAGTCGTTTGAAGGCGCTGATATCCTTTGGATTGAAGAAGCCCACAACCTGACAAAAGAACAATGGGAAATTCTAAAACCCACGATCCGGAAAGAAGGATCTGAAATCTGGCTTAGCTTCAATCCGAAATTGGCATCAGATTTTGTGTATCAACGTTTTGTCGTTAACCCGCCTGCAAGCACCATTATTCGGCTCATTAACTACACTGAAAACCCCTTTATCTCAAAAACCGCACTGGCTGATATTGAGGATTTAAAACAGGAAGATTACGAAACCTATGAGCATGTTTATCTGGGTGTGCCAAAAACAGATGATGAATTTGCAATCATCAAGCGTAGCTGGGTTGAGGCAGCGGTTGATGCACACCTCAAGCTTGGCATTGATTTATCAGGGGCAAGAACCGTTGGTTATGACGTAGCGGACAGCGGCGAAGATAAAAATGCAACAACCGTCTTTGATGGCGCCATAGCGCGGGAAATTGACGAATGGAAAGCGCCAGAAGATGAACTGGTAACCTCAGCATTAAGGGCCTGGGGAAAAGTGGGAAATGGCCGGCTTGTGTACGACTCTATTGGTGTTGGTGCACATGTAGGCAGTACCCTCAAAGAGAAAAAAATTTATTCGAGATACTACAAGTTCAATGCAGCTGGTGCCGTTGTTAATCCGGATAAGGAATACGCCCCCAAAATCACCAACGCTGAAAAGTTTGAAAACCTTAAGGCGCAGGCCTGGCAGGATGTAGCCGACAGGCTTCGAAACACGTTCAATGCAGTGAATAAAGGGATGAAATACCCGGAGAGCGAGTTAATCAGCATATCGTCTGAAATAAAACTTCTTGAACGCCTTAAAACTGAGCTTTGCACACCCAATAAATCCATCTCAAAACGAGGCCTGGACATGGTTGAAAGCAAACAGGATTTACGAAAAAGAGAAATCAAGTCCCCAAACCTTGCTGATTCCTTTGTGATGGGAGCATGTCCGCATTTGGCTGTAGATAGCAAACTTGATAGATTCCTGACAATGGCAGAATAATGACAACACGATTCAATACCGATGGTTATCTGGAAGCCGTTATTGGCCAGCGCGGCCTGTCCGGCACCAACCCGATAAGTGCGACCATGCTCTACGCAAAAGGCGGCCTGTTTGGGGCGGTGGTTGATAAACCGGCCGAAACCGCCATGTCAAAAGGCATTAAGGTTCAAGGCGATACGGATAAGGTGATTGATGCTGAGCTTGACCGGCTGAAAGTAATTTCAGCGATTACCGAAGCGCTATGCTGGACCCGGCTATTTGGCGGTGCGGCCATTATTCCAATCATGGACGATGGCCTGTTAAACACCCCTATCAACTATGACAGTATCGGACAGATTGCCGAACTGAAGGTGTTTGATATTGAGCAAATCAGCGCACTGCCTGCCAAATACATGGATCCCAAAAAGGCTAATTTCGGCATGCCGATTTATTACGAGATCGATGTTGGTAACGGGGCCCGTTTTGTTTGCCACGAATCCCGCCTGATTGAAATTAGCGGCGATATCCTTCCTCGAAGCTACCGGCAATCATCTGCCCTGCTCCCATGGGCTGGCCGATCTGCGGTTGATGAAGCCTATCGGATGATCCTGGATTACCTTGAATCGCTGGCAATGGCCAAAAACATTCTGAAGCGCAAACAGCAAGGCGTACACCAAATGGTGGGGCTGGCTGAGGCAATCAAAGAGGGAATGGAGGCCACAGTACAAAAACGGGTCGGCTTGGTTGACCAGGCACGCGGTATCTTGAATACCGTTGTGGTTGATAAGGAAGATGCCTTTACAGTCCAGGATTCAAGCCTATCCGGCATCAAAGAAGTGATCCATGAATTCCAGGTGGCGCTATCTGCCAGCACCAGCATACCGGTTACCATTTTGTTTGGGCGTTCGCCTGGTGGGTTAAATGCAACTGGCGAAGCTGATTTTGATACCTATCACGATATGGTGGAAGGCATTCGCAAGAACAAGGCCCAGCCCGTCCTTGAGCGATTGATCTCACTGATCTTGGCGCAAAAGTCCCTCCCCCAGAAAAAACCGGATGACTGGTTCATTGTCTGGCCATCGCTTAAGCAGTTGTCGGAAAAAGAAACCGCAGAGGTTGAGAAAACCCGTGCGGCCACCCTTCTGGACAAGATAAATGCCCTGGACAGGGCCGTTGGTACCGGTGCCCTGTCTGAGCGCCAGGCATTGGAATACCTGGAATCGGAAGCACTGTTCGGGCTGGAACCACCAGGCCAATCAGGAGCCGGAGCAAGCAAGTATGCCAGCCAGACGTAATAAACCCGGCAAGCCACGCAAATGGCTGTACCCGCACGCTATTGAGCGCGAGTATGAGCGCCTTCTGAATGAATATGCCCTGCTCTTAACGCAGCTGGTGACTGAACATATTGTGTCGCAGGTTGAGCAATTTCGCATGGATGGCATTGAAGACATCCCGGAATCCACAGGCTGGTACGAAAGGATCCGGCAAGCGTTTATGACCACCTCCGTGCTTTTTATTCCAACCACGGAACGCATCATCAGACTGATTGCGGACGTAGCCAGGCAAGTATCCGCCTTCAATAAACGGCAGTTTCACCAGGTTATCCGTTCCGCCTATGGCGTGGACATTTTCAAGACCGAGCCCTGGTTAAAAGATGTACTGGATATTTATGAGGCAAACAACATCAAGTTGATCCGCTCCATCCCACAGCAGTATCTGGATAGCCTGAACGGAAAAGTAGTCAATGCCGTTCGTACCGGTATGCCGCCCAAAGATCTGGCCAAGTACATCAAGAAGACCTATAAGGTACCCGCCAACAGAGCCAAGCTTATTGCCCGTGACCAGATTGCAAAGCTGAACGGCCAACTGACCAAAGAGCGGCAAACCCGAATTGGGGTTACCGAATACCGGTGGAGAGGCATGCTTGATGAACGTGAACGTGATGAGCATGAAGAACGTGAAGGGCAGGTATTCAAATGGGACGATCCCCCGGAAGATGGGCACCCAGGCGAGCCCATTCAGTGCCGATGTTATGCCGAAGCCGTACTGCCTGGGTTGGATGACCTTGATGCGCTGATTGTTCATTAGGATACGTTATGAGTTCCACACTAACACAAGAAAATTTGAAGCAATTACTTCACTATGATCCAAAGAGCGGTGTCTTCATATGGACTAATGTTTCACTTAAAAAATCTTATTTAAAGGGATGTCGGGCGGGCCGCCTATGTAAGCGCACAGGATATCGTAGGGTTCAAATTAACAAAGCAAGTTATCAGGCACACCGTCTTGCTTGGTTATACGTATATGGTGAATGGCCAAAGCAACTTATTGACCACATTGACGGAAATAGAGACAACAATGCTATTGCCAATCTCCGTGATGTCTCGGCAAGGTGTAATCTGCAGAACCAGAAAAAAGCGCAAAACGATAGCAAAACAGGTTTTCTTGGTGTGCATAGAGGTAAAGGCAGGTCAAGATACTATGCAATGATTGCGATTAATCGGCGCAATATATATCTTGGGACTTTTGATTGCCCACAGGAAGCACACGAGGCATATTTAACAGCCAAACGCCAATTACATGAAGGATGCACAATCTAATGAACGTAAACCGATTTGATCGCATTCCCATACGCGCAATCACTACGCCAGAAGGTTTTATTGAAGACTCCCCGATTCTTTCCAGGACGGGGGTTTTTTTATACCGAGATGGTGCTGGGAGAGTGCGGCGTGAGTTTAGGCCTCCGGAAGAAGTGTTTTCGCAAGATCACTTAACCAGCCTGAAAGGAAAGCCAATAACCAATGGGCATCCTGGTGCTGTCACCGCACAAAATGCAAAAGCCCACACCGTTGGCACCGTGCTGACTCCCGGACGTCAAGACGGCGATGACCTACGTGCAGATATTGTCATTCATGACACGTCCCCAATCGCAGAGGGTAAAAAAGAACTTTCACTAGGGTATACCGTTGATTTAGATGAAACCCCTGGCGAATTTAACGGCGAACGTTATGACGCCATACAAAGAAACTTGCGCGTGAATCATCTCGCGCTTGTGGAACGAGGTAGAGCAGGCAATGCTCGCCTATCACTAGATGCGGCGGATGCCGTAACAACTGAGGAAACCACCATGCCAATGGAAAAAGTGCGCCTCGATTCAGGCATCAGTTATGACGCTGCCCCTGAAGTGGCACAAGAGTTAAACCGAGTACGTCAGGATGCGGCCACCGCACGTGCTGATGCAGATAAACAGGCCGCCCGTGCGGATGCTGCTGAAGCTGAAGTAAAACAGCTGAAAGAACAGGCCGAAAAAATGCGAGAAGATGCCATTGCAAACGTCCGTGCCCGCATGGATCTGGAGGCCAAGGCTGCCAGTCATGGCGTAGCCGTTAAGCAGGATCAGTCAGACCGTGACATTCAGGTAGCGGTCATTACGGCTATCCGCGGTGATGGCGTTGATTTGGCCAACAAGTCTGATGATTATGTCTTGGCCGCTTTTGATCTGGCCGTTGCAGATAAAAAAGTACGCCAGGATACCGTCGGGCAACAACGCACCAGCATGACACCCACATCACCGGCAGGCATTAACCAGGACGGCAAACCCCTTCCTTCTGCCGCTTCCAATGACGCCCGGGCCCGCATGATTGCAGCCCAACGCGGCGCCTAATCACCCAATATAAGGAATTTCTCATCATGTATGAAGATCAAATGGATATTGCCTTTGCCGGCATGAAAGCGGATGCCGGTGATGACCGGGTTGAATCGTTTCCGGTCGGAGCGGCCACATTGGCTTTTGGGGTTGTAACGGGAACAGACGCAAATGGCTTACTGGTTGCAGGCCCAGGCACCAAAGTACGCGGCATCACTCTTCACAGCCACGCTGTGCCTGGCGACACGTATGTAAAAACAGAATGCGCATCAGTGATGACCCGTGGCCTTGTCTGGGCACGCGTAACCACTTCTGGGGCAGTCACTGATGGCGGCGCCGTCAAATTTGCGGCAGATGGCACGGTTGCAAACGCAGGAGCCAATACGTTGAATAACGCAGTTTTCCGCAGTACAAAAGTAAGTACTGCGGCCTTTGGCGATATCGCTCTTGTCGAACTGCACAGCCCGTTCTCTGAAGTCACTGGCGCTTAAACCCGCTTCAACAATCAATCGCACATAACCCGCCAAGGCGGGTTTTTTATTTGCAAAAGGAAAAATCATGCCACATATGCACTACGATGAGGCGGACGCAATCGCTGTTGTCTCGTTTGCCCATAGTCAAAATGTCGCAATCCGGGAAGACCAGGGCGTTTTTGCTGCCCGTGAACTGGATTACGTTAAATCACGCACCTATGACCGTAAACTGCCACCAATGAACGGACTGGCACTGGTACCGCGTGCTTCTGACGCCCCCGAGTGGGCAGAAACCATTACCTACAAGTCCTATGACCATGTAGGTATCGCCAAAATCATTGCGAACTATGCCGACGACCTGCCCCGTGCTGATGTGTCCGGTAAGGAAACCACCGTTCCAGTTCGTACCATCGGTGACTCCTATGGTTACAACATCAACGAACTGAACGCATCCATTGCGCTGGGGGCCCGCTTGCCTGAACGCAAGGCATTTGCGGCCCGTCGTGCGGTAGAAGTTAAACTGAATCAGATCGCCATGGTGGGCGATGTGAATCATGGCCTGTATGGCATTACCAACCACCCTAATATCGGCTCAACAACGGGTGTTACCGGTGACTGGTCTGCAGTGGCCACTACAGCGGCACAAATCGTTGCTGACGTGGACATCATGTGGAATGCCGTACGCACCCAAAGCAAGGGTGTTCACACCCCTACCCGCCTGGCCATCCCCTCTTCTGCCTTTGCGGCCATGAACAGCAAGTATGTGGCTGATACGGGTGGAAAATCTGCCTATGACGTGGTACGTGCCAAATACCCCGGCTTGCAAATTATGGACTTGCCTGAGCTTGAATTGGTGGACGGTGACACATTATCCATTATTGGCGAGTTCAGCGAAGAAAACGCCAATCTGGAAGAAGTCATGCCGTTTAACCAGCTGCCAGCCCAGGCACGCAATCTGGAGCTGGTGGTGCCGTGTTATGCCCGATCAGGTGGTGTGTCCGTACATTACCCGCTTGCCTTTACAAAAGTAGTCGGCCTGTAAGGAGAACCCATGAAAGTCACCAACCCAAATCCTTGCCTGGTTAATGTCGCTGATGCAAATGGCAAATTTGTGCGCATTGGCCCTAACCAGACCGTTGATGTTGATGAAAAAGCCGTTGCGGCTCTTTTAAAGAATGGCACGCTGGTCATGGCTGAGTCGGCCAATGTTGACGAATCAGTGCCCGATAAACCGGCAACCAAAAGCACCACCCGCAAATAAGGGGATCCCAAATGCAAGATGAAACCAAAGTGGCTGCGCTTATATCGTTATTGAACTTCTTGGCGCCCGCCGTCAATGAAGCAACGGACGATGATAAGAAAATGGCGCTAAACCTTGCATTTGGATTCAGGCCCACCTGTTTGCCGGAAGATAAACAGGATGCCGCGCAGGTTTACTACGCAGGCGCTCTGCTCTATGGCATCCAGCAGCAGAAAAAAAGCAGCGCAAACGGTGGCATTACAACCGGTGTGCTTAAGCGGGAAAAAGAAGGCGACCTTGAACGCGAGTACGCGGTTGCGGCTGACCTGAACACCGGCCCGGGGCGGGATCCTTTTGGCTATATGGATCAATTCGAAAAGCTGGACAATATCTGTAAACGGATGGGGTCCATTACGGTCGGTAAACATACCGGCTGTTGCACCGGCCCGTGGGGATTGTAATGGCTGATATTAAAGTGACTGACCTCGGATTTGAAAAAATCATTGCCAATGACAGCAAACTGGCCGGCAACGGCGTGAAGTTTGGTATTCAGGCAGGGCAAGGTGATCAGGAAGAAGAAGGAGTTCATAAAGGTGCGGACATTTTGGATATTGCCATTTATAACGAGTTTGGTACCGAGCATATTCCCGCCCGCCCGTTTATGAAAGACTTTGCCAACAAAAACGAACATGTTTTGCTTAAGGCGATGGACAGGCAGGCCAAAAATGTATTTGCCGGAATGCCTGTTGCAACGGCATTGGCTGATTTGGGTGAGTTTGCCCAGAAGCACCAAAAAAACCATATAAGGAAAGCATCCCGCTGGGCCGAAGCCAATGCACCCTCCACGATCAGGCAAAAAGGATCCAGCAAGCCGCTGATTGATACGGGAGCGTTAGTCAATGCCGTTCGCTACGAGGTGCTGAAATGAGTTCATTTCGCAAGCCTCAGGCTTTCAAACGAAAATCCGCTGGCCAGTATGTAGACGGTGCCTGGCAAGAAGGCGCGGAATACGATTTGACGGGCATCACTGCCAGCATTCAGCCGGCCAAAAAAGAAGATTACGACCAGATGGAAGCCTTGCCGGAAGGTCGCCGTGTGGAAGCCATGGTCCGAATCTATACCAGTGCAGAACTGAACGTGGCAGGCAGTGATACCAGTAATGGCGACATTCTGCTCTGGCGCGGTAGCCGTTATTTGGTTCGCGATGTATCTACCTGGCAAAGCGATGTCATCAATCATTACCGATACCTGGCAGTAAGGATATAGCATGGATATTAGGAAGGAGTTTCAGAAGTTCTTTTCTGCGTTAACGAATGCCCAAGTCATTCTTGCTTATGAGAACGGTCCCCGCCCTGCTTTACCCTACATCATGCTGCATGTGGATCTGGCCAATCCTCTACCGGTGCACATCAGCAGGATCCAGCCGGATGGCCAAAGAAATATCCATGCTTACAGAAATGCCCGGCTACAGCTGCAGTGCTATGGCCCAGGCAGTTGGGAAATCATGGAAGCGCTTTCAATGGCCATCCATACCGAAGCGGCAAATACTTTGGCATCAGCAAAGAATATTGCCATTAACGGGCAGGCACAGCTACAAAACATACCCGTGCTTCGCTCTGCCACCGAATACGAGCCTCGCGCGGTGCTTGACATCGATGCGGCCTATACAGGCGGCATCACTGAAACGGTGGATTACTTTGATGAAGTTCGCGGCACCAGTGACTTTTCACTGAAGAATACGCCACAGGATCCACAGCCATTTATGGCCAAGACTGAATACTAAAACCATTTTTGTGCTGGCTAGGGTAACTCCCGAAAGCAAGCGTGTATACCTGAGCTTGTTTGCCATCACATCGTTTTTCTTGGCAGCCTTAAATCGGTAGGTACCGAGCCTGTGAAGGTGGATGAGCTTTGAAAAGTCCGGGGCTGCTCCATTGTGGGGCGGCCCTTTTCTTTTCGGAGATTGAAATGAATTCATTAACCATCTCAAGTATCTCAATTCGACAGGACGGCGCAGGACGGTTTTGCTTGAATGATCTTCATCGCGCTGCAGTAGAGCGTGGCAAAGCCACTGTTTCTCATCGTCCGGGTACTTTCATGAAGCGGCCCGAGACTGGACGACTGGTTGCTGCTCTGAAAAAGCGATGCACCCCGCAGTGCATCGACCCGGTGATGACTATCAAGGGTGGCCCGGCAGCGTCCCAAGGGACATTTGTATCGAAGCCGCTGGTGTACGCGTACGCCATGTGGATAGATGCCGACTTCCATCTGGACGTTATTGAAGCCTTCGATTCCATTCAGGTCAATACCATGGGCCTGTATCAGCAGCTGCAGGCGTTGATTGCCGAGGAAGTCTCTACGCAAGTTCGCGCATCCTTTGGTTCTCGCTTAATGCTTGAAAGAAAAAAAGCAATTCCTGAATTTAAGAAACGCAGAGAGCGAATAGAGACTGAATTACAGCCAGTACTTAATTTTCACTAACCCGCCCGCTTCGGCGGGTTTTTCATTTTAGGAGCCACCACAATGGCACAACTTGACCGCATCGTGAATGTGCAGGTTTCCCTGCGCACCACGGCAATCACCGAACGCAGTTTTTCAGACCTGCTAATTGTAGGCACACACACCCTGGCTGCCGGCCGTGTCCTGGTCATTACTGAAGCAGATGAACTGCTTGACCTTGGCTTGCCATCCACCAGCGCACTTTATAAAGCGTCAAGCGCTGTGTTTAAACAGATTCCGTCCATTAACCGTGTTTATATCGGCAAGCGTCAATTAAACACCGTCACCATCAACGTGACTTCGGCCGCTACCTCAACCTACCAGATTAATATCCTTTATCGAAACGAGGCCACAGGTGCTGTTCAAACAGGCCCAGCATCCTATATTGGCACCGATCTGGATAGTACCGAGGATATTGCTACCGGCCTTGTGTCCGCCATTAATGCCTTGAACATCGGCGTTACCGCCAGTGCCACCGGTTCCTCTATTGAAATTGATAACGATATCGCTGGGGCTGATCTTGGCGTCACCGTGGAAGGCAATCTTGCCATTGTTTACCAGGAAAGCACGGAAGCCATTCCTGAAACACTGGCCGCCATCAAACGCGAAAATCATGACTGGTATGGCATTGCACTAACCTCACACGAAGAAAGTGATGTCTTGGCCGCTGCCGAATGGGCAGAGACCAACGAAAGCATGTTCTTTACGTCCAGCAACCAGGCCAGCATTCTGGATAGTGCCGTTATGACCGACATCGGCTCAAAACTCAAGGCCAAACAATATTTCCGGACGGCCACTTGGTACCACTTGGCTGAAGATGAATACATTGAAGCGGCAGTCCCCGGGCATTGCTTCACGTTCTACCCTGGTGGTGAAACCTGGGCCAATAAACGCCTGGCAGGCATTACCAGCGATGCACTGGCTGAAGCACAATCCATTACCTGCAATACAAAGAACGTAAACACGTTTGAGCCCTTCCGGAATTTTGCCATTACACAGTACGGCAAGGTTGCGGCAGGCGAATGGATTGATGTGATCCGGTTCCGTGACTGGCTGGTAGAGCAGATAAAGATCAACGTGGTGTCCGCCATCATCAATGCCGATGGAAAAGTTCCCTATACCGATGATGGCATTCAAATCATCGTCAACGCCATGCGGGTACCGCTTGAGCTCGGTATTGACCGTGGCGGCATTGCTCCCGAAGAGCTTGATGAAACAGGCAGGGTCATCCCTTCATACACGATCAGCGCCCCCTTGGCCGCCAATATCCCGGCAAATGACAAAGCCAACCGCGTACTGCGTGATGTGAAGTTCACCGCTCGCCTGGCTGGGGCCATTCATGCGACGGAAATAAAAGGCTCATTATCTTACAACCTCTCGTAATTGATTAAAAAGGACATAGAGCATGAGAACTTATGCTGCCGCCGAGGTGAAAACCACCTTCGGCCCACACAGTGTCACTGGCACAAACGACGGTGATTTCATCAATATTGAACCCATTTCAGACGGTATCGTTTCTCAAGCCGGCGCCGATGGTGAAGTGGTCCGCTCCATGAGTGCCGATCAACGCTGTCGCGTCACCATCACGGTGCAACAAGGGTCACCCTCCAACGATTTCTTTTCAGGTGCCTATCACGCTGACCGCGTCTCCGGTGGCCGGGCTGTCTTGCCACTGATCATTCGTGACTTGCGCGGCACGACCGTATTTGCAGCCGCAAAGGCCTGGGTCACCAAGTTGCCCAACTCAGGGTTTGCCAAAGAAGCGGGTAGCCGCGAGTGGGTTCTGGAAACAGACCGGGCTGATTATCATGTAGGAGGTAATGAATAATGCGCACAACCGAATTTCAAATCAAAGACGTTACCTTTTATGTTGATAAATTCCGGGCACGCCAGGGCTTTATCATTCTGGGCGACCTGCAAAAAGAACTGATGCCAATTTTAGGCGGTTTTTTCAATCAGGAAGAAGGTGGTGATGAGTTGCAAGCCTTTGTGGCGGCATCATCCGGCATTGACAGCCGATTGCTTGAAAAGTGGATGGATATCCTGATTACACCCGATACGGTCAGTTATGAAAAGCCAGGGCAACGTCCGCAGAAAATCAGCAAACAGAACTTTGACGATGCCTTCGAAGACTTTACCGATATTGCCCAGCTGTTATTTGAAATCATCAAATTGAACTTTGCCGGCCCTTTAGTGCAATGGCTCGGCCATATTGGACCGGGCCTGAATATGAAGGCGGAAAACTTATTGGGCAATTTCGCGAAGAGTTAGAGATCGAGGCCATTGTTTTTCGTGCTGCCTCTTCCAAATACACCACCTTAGGCGAAATCAACCGGGGCGAAATCAGCATGGAAGACATTCTGATGATCAATGCCCTGCTTGACCATCAATATGCGGCAGAAACTGAAGCAATGAGGATTAATAAATAATGGCTACCATTCGTGAACTGGTTACCGTCCTGAAATATCACGTTGATAAGTCTGGGCTCAACCAGTATAAAACCCAGGCTGTTGCTGCTGCTCGCCAAGTAAAATCGGCTATTCGTACAGCATCCGCTGCAGGCAAAGGTGGTTTCCAAGGCTTGTTCCTGGGTATTCGTGATGCTGTCCGCGAGCAGCGCACATTTATACGTGATCAGGCCAAGCTTTTAAGGCAATCACGTGAAGTAGGCGGTCAATTCAGTGCTATGGCCGGTTATATCCGGGCCGCCTTTGCGGGAATTGGGCTGGCCAGCTTTACCAATGCCGCAGACGCGGTGGCCGGCTCCGAGGCACAAATTGATCTGTTTGCCCAAAATCCCGGCAATAAAAAGCAAATCCGTGACCAGATCTTCAAAAATTCTCAGGCCGCAGGATCTGATTATATTGCCGGCCTGGATATGTTCGGGTCTATCGCCCGTAACCGGTCTACGCTGGGGTTGAGCGATCAGGATGCGATCAAACTGGCAGACCTGACGGGTAAAGCGGTTGCACTTACCAGCAAAGGAGCCGCCCAGGACTCTGCTGCCATCCTGCAGTTTTCGCAAGCCTTGGGGGCTGGCCTGCTTCAAGGTGACGAGTTGAGTTCCATTCTCGAGAACTCTGGTGGCCTGGCACTTGCCATTGCCGATGCATTTGGCGTAAGCGTTACCCAATTAAAACAAATGGGTAAAGAAGGCAAGCTGACCTCCAAAGCGATGGCGCAAGGCCTTCTAAAGCAAGCCTCAAGCATCGAAGAACGATTTGCCAAAATCCCAAAAACATTTGGCAAGGGCTTCACGATCATTAAGAATAGCTTTTTAAAGCTTTCGGCAGACATCAATGAATCTACTGGAGCTGCAGAGGGGTTCTTTAAAGTCAGTCAGCTGATTGCCGAAAACATGACGCAGATTGTGAAGACGCTGGGTGCGTTAGGCGCGATATGGGCAGTCCACCGGACAAAAAATGCACTCATCGCCATGCGCACTGTTACCGATGAAATTGATGGCAAGATCGTCAAAACCATCATGAATTGGAGAACCTTTGCCCAAGTAACCGCAAAAAACCTGTTGCCACTTTTGAAGGTAGCAGCGGTTCTTACTGCTCTTTATTTAGTCGGTCAGGATATATACGGCTGGTTAAACGGAATGGACTCTGCCACAGAGAGTCTGATTGGGCCAGCATCCGAATGGAAATCGCAAATTGATGCTATAGCCGAAGTATTTGGCAAAATAAAAAAACTTATTACAGGCAATGCTAATGACCTTGGTGAATGGATAACTAAATGGGGGGTCATCTTAACTGCTGGTTATGGGCTATATATGATCCTAAGCCCAATCCGTCGACTGCTTTGGAATATTACCAAGGTTGTTATCCCCATGATGTGGCGTGCATTTGCAATGCATCCTATAGGTCGGATCATCATGTTAATTGGCCTGATAGCCAGTGCTGTTTGGTGGGTTTATGAAAACTGGGACCTAGTAAAACTAAAAATAGCAGAAGGCTGGGATTGGATTAAAAACAAGGTTAATGGAATATGGGACAGTGTCATTAAGTATTTTACTGACAAATGGGAGTCTGCCATTAACAAGGTGAAACAAGCCATGGCTTTCCTGAACCCCTTTGAAGATACAGAAGGAGGCCTGATCCCCACCGTTGCTGAAGGCGGCCAACGTAACCTGAGAATCCAACAAGCCAGGAATATGAAACGGGCAGGCAATGGGTCGGCTCCTGATGTCACCGTTAACCAAACAAACCATATCACCACTAATGGCACCCCGGAAGCGACCGGAAATGCCATTGGCCGTGCAACTGGCCGCGCACTTTCAAAAGGAAGCGGTTCTTTTGGTACCGTGGAGGCAGCGCCATGAGTTTTGTTTCACTTGTCTTCAATCTTGGGGTAACCCGCTCCATGATTGGGGCCATAGAACTGGACGCCATGACCAATGAGCGTATCGAACTGAAAAGCCAGGCCACCAAGTATTACGTGGAGGAAGGCGCCCCTATTTCGGATCACGTCATCATTGAAAATGAATCGCTGTCCATTAATGGCGTCATTTCCACGGCCAGCCTAACGCTTTTCGGGGAAGGCAAATCCAGGCTGATTGCCACAGTTGATGCTTTACGCCAGATTAAGGACGAACGCCTTCCGGTTGTTATTACGACTGGCCTGGGCATGTATAGCGATATGGTAATGGAAGGTTGCACCATTGACCGCGGTACCCCGTTACAGGAAATAACCCTCAGCTGTTCATTTGTCAAAATCCGTAAAGCACGGAAACGAACCACCGATGTGCCAGAAGTGACGGCTTCGGGTACCGCCAAGGGAAAGGCAGGCGCAACTAAAACCAAAGCAGGTAAGGTATCCAGCAAATCAGGTGTTGGTAATGATGCTGGGCAAAACGGAAATACCGAGATATCGGAAAGACAAAAAACCGACCTTAAGAAGATATTAACAAAATGAACATTATCCCCGTCATTGATGCCAACGACAGCCTGCTTGAGGCCGAACTGGATGGCCGCACTTATTTCCTGAATCTGAGCTGGAATAGCGAAGCCCGGTTATGGACGCTCTCCATTGAAAATGCAGATAATGAGTTAATCATATCCAGCATTTTATTGTCACCCAACACACCCCTGCTTAAGCCTTACCGCCATTTATCAGTACCAGCCGGAGAGATGGTGGCCATCCTGGAAAACAACAACACGATGATAGGCAGGCAGGACTTTGTTACCGGTATTGCCAAACTTGTTTATGTGAGTGTCGACGATGCGCTTTGATCGTGTTTACCGGCTGATCATTGGGCCATCAGGCAAAAAAGGCATTGAAATTGCCACGCCTTTCAGAATGACCTTTGATATCAGCAAGGACACCAAGGAAGAGCCCAATACAACCACCATACGCGTGTTTAACCTGAAAGAAGATACCCGTCGGGAGATTCAGCAGCCGGATAATGTGGCTGTTCTTTATGCCGGTTACGGGGAAGAGGATGGGCCTTTGCTTCTGGCCGCTGGCGCGGTGTCATTTGCCTACACCTACCAGGACGGCCCCGACATTGTGACCGAACTGGAAGTGAAGGACGGATATGTTGAGGCGCGCGATACGGTTGTCAGCCTGGGCTATGGGTCTGGCGCGAAGGCGCATGACATCATTCGGGATATTGCTGGCCAAATGGGCTTGCCGCTGGTAATGGAAGATTCCGTGCTTAACCGCCAGTGGAAAAACGGATTCAGCTTTTACGGTGCCGCCCGCACGGCTTTGCATAAAGTTGTCCAGGGTACCGGTCTTGAATGGTCGGTTCAAAACCAGCAATTGCAAATCGTTGACAAGCTGGGCGTAACCAAACGCCAGGCCATAGTGTTGGCATCCGATAGCGGCTTGATTGGCTATCCTGAGCGAACACAAAAAGGCGCCCGGGAGAAGGCCGAGGTCAAGGATGGCAAAAGCAGTCAGCGTAAAAAGCTGGTCAGTGCCGAGCAGCAAACCGATGGCTGGCGGGTACGCTCGCTTTTACTGCCGCAGGTTAACCCTGCCGACCTGATTAAGGTTGAAAGCAAGTTCCTGAACGGATACTTCCGGATTCAGTCCCTTCAGCATACCGGTGATACGGATGCGGGTGACTGGATGACCGATTTACAACTGATTGAGCGTTAACCATGAATGTGACCCAATTGCGTGAACTGATCGCCACCGAACTGAGCGATGTTCATACGAGTCTGCCAGGCATGGTGATTTCATATGACGGTAACCGGGCGGTCGTTAAACCTGCCCTGCCCAAGCAGCTGGCATCTGGTGATGTGCTGCAGGCGCCCCAGATTGTAA
Source organism: Advenella sp. EE-W14 (assembly GCF_012923605.1). NCBI lineage: Bacteria > Pseudomonadati > Pseudomonadota > Betaproteobacteria > Burkholderiales > Alcaligenaceae > Advenella > Advenella sp. EE-W14. Next base: position 17,340 of record NZ_JAAVNG010000010.1, read on the forward strand.
ACGTACCGGTTTGCTTCCCGGTAGGCGATGCCGGCAAGGCACAGATCACCGTGCCACTCAAAGGCGGGGATCCTGTGTTGCTGCACTTTTCTGAACGCGCCTTGGAATCATGGCTGTCAGGATCCGATGATGCACCTGATGATCCGCGCCAGTTTGACCTGACCGATGCCTTTGCCAGCCCCGTGATGCGCTTTGCTACTGCGGATACTGAAAACGTCTGCATTATGTATGGTGCGGGAACCATTAAACTGGCTCCCTCTGGAGACCTTACCATCACGGTACCCACCATGGCGGTAACCGCAGACCAGACCACGTTTGACAGTCCGGTTACCGTTAACGGTCCATTGGTTTATACAAACGGCATTTCCGGCACCGGTGGTGCTGGGTCTACCATGACGATTACCGGCAATGTTGATATTGACGGTGAAGTAAACATCGATGGTGGCAGCCTGACCCACAACGGCAAAAACATCGGTTCCGATCATACGCATAATGGCGTTGTGGCCGGTGGTGATGAAACAGGAGAACCGGTATGAGCCTGGACTTGAAGCTGGACCCACGCACGCATGACCTATTCCTGAACCGGCATGCAGACATGCAATGGATTGATGGTGCGGAAAGAATTGCCCAACAAATTGAAGTCTCATTAAAAACGCTTTTGGGGGAATGGTTTCTGAATACGGATTTTGGTGTGCCCTATTTTGAAAACATCCTGGTTAAAAACCCCATTCGGTCCTCAATCGAATCCATCCTGCGCGCCAAGATCAAGGATGTGCCGGGGGTCAGAAATGTCACCCGCATGGAAGTCGACATTGACCGCAAAGCGCGTCTTTTGCGCGTAGATTTTGATGCAGACACGGTCGAGGGTCTGATTCGAATCACATTACCCATTTAATAAAAGGTTAAAAATGGCTTACGGTGTAACCAAAGACGGGTTTGTTCGCCCTCGCCTGCCTGAAATCCGGCAGATGATTATTGATAACCTGAAAGAGCGCCTGCGTGCAAAAAACTTAAGTGACGATATTGAAACACGCCCCGATAGCGTAACGGGGTTAATGATTGATACCTTTGCCGAGCGTGAAGCCGCCATTTGGGAAATGGGTGAAGGTGTTTACTTTGCCATGTACCCTGGCAGTGCCTACGGTGTCAGCCTTGATCGGGCGGCCTCGTTCACGGGCGTCAAGCGACTGCAGGCAGAACGCTCACGCGCATATGTTGTCGCTTATGGCACGATTGGCACCACCATTCCGGCAGGGTCACGCATAGCCCATGCATCCACACAAACCTTGTGGCAGACAAAGTTTTCCGCAATCATCAACCTGTTGAATGCCAGCGACTTAACCGTTGTGCCTGTTGTGCAAAATTCAGCACTCTACTCTGTGACCATCGATAACATTTCGTATGAATACACTTCTGGTGCCACTGCAACGCTAACCGATATTCTTGCCGGCCTGACGGCTGCAATGGGCACCAATGCCATTGTTACGAACAACGGTGCTTCGCTTCGGATAAGGCCCGTTAATGCACAAATTTTCAGCGTTATCCTGACAGATAACCTTGCCGTCAACCGCATTGGTTCAGCGATCCAGGCCGAATCAGTAGACGTGTCAACAGAAGGCGCCGCAGTCGGTACTCTAAACAACATTGTCACCCTGATTGATGGCTGGGAGTCGGTCACCAATATGGAAGAGGCTTCCCCGGGTCGACTGGCCGAAACGGACGACGAATTGCGTGCCCGATATGACCAGGGTGTTTTTCGGCTTGGCGCAGGCACTTTGCCCAGCATTGCCCCCAATATCCGTGAAAACGTGCCCAACGTGACGGCCGTCAAGGTCTTTGAAAACAATACCGATGCTGTTGATGCTTCTGGCAGACCGCCCCACTCATTGCATGTGGTTGTGGACGGTGGCATTGATCTGGATATTGCCAAGGAAATATATCGAATCAAGGCGGCTGGCATTGATACCCATGGCGCCATTGAAAAATCTTTTATCAGTGTCGAAGGTGAACAGACTATCCGATTTGATCGCCCCTATAAGGTTTACGTTTGGATTAAGGCCGTTGTGACCATTCAAACCGGTGAGGGTAACATTTTCCCGTTTGACGGGTTTCAGCGAATCACACAATCCCTGCTGATTACAGGCATCAACCATGATATTGGCCAGGATGTGATTTTGCAAAAATTCTATTCAGGGGTTTATCAAACAAACGGTATTGCCAGCATTGATTTAACAATGGCCCACTCTTCAGACCCTGACTTTATTCCTGCCCCAGAAGACTACACGGCCAACAACATTGTGATTGAGGAATATGAGGTTGCCGTGTTCAGCATGTCACGAATTGAGGTTAACTGATGGATCTGGAACAAAACCATGCCGATATTGCCTGGGGGCATTTCACGGGGCAATTTCAAAAAAGCCCACGGTTAGAGTCATTTGTTAAATCGCTGTATCAGCCCATTGGCCCGGAAATGCTGTTAACGGTATTCAATGACCGATGGCTGGACACGGCTGAAGGCGCCCAGCTGGACGGCATTGGCCAGATCGTGGGCATGCCCCGCAAAATAGACAATACTTTTCTGATCAAGTTCTTTGGCTTTGACTCCCAGCCCAATAGCGGCACCTTTGGGGAAGCCCGACTGCGCCGTGAAGGTGAAGCCACCATGGGCGGCTCGGCAGTCTTGATGGATCCGGAATACAGAAAAATCCTGTACTGGAAAATTGCCGTGAATAACGGCCGTGGCACTGCACCAGAAATTGCAGCGGCAGTTAAAGCCATCTTTGATGCAACCTGGTGTTCTATTGTTGATGCCGGAAATGCAAAAATCCAGATCGTGTTCAATGTTACGCCCAATACCAACCCTGCTTTCCTGGTCACGCCACTCATGTGGATCCCGAAGGCGGCCGGCATTGGTGTTGAGCTCTTAATCACAGACGAAGAAAAACCCTTCGGCTTTCGTCATCAAAATCTATACGGTTTTGGCGAAGGCGTCATTCTACAAGGATTCACCACCTATGGCTGATGTATCATTTTTTCCCAGTTTTACCTATAAATGGGCACAGACCGGACAATTGGTTCCAATGGATGATACCCAGTACAAACTGGGCTGGGCCTATATTGGTACCACACACCCATCTGTTGAGCAGTTCAACAAGGTCTTTCAGATTGCTGATGAGAAAAGCAATTTCCTTTATCGACAAATTAAAAATGCCGTGGAAAGCAAAGGTTTGTCGATGTCGGCAAACAATGACCTTTCACTTCGTGACGCCCTGAATGCCATGATGCCTATTGGCATGCCATTGCCTTGGCCAAATGCAAACCCGCCGGCTGGTTTTATTTTGATGTCTGGCCAAAGCATCAATGCATCACAATATCCGGTGCTATTCGGGCTTTATGGGGCAACCTTGCCGGATCTGCGAGAGCGCTTCATTCGCGGCGCCTCACCTTCCATTAGCCCGCTGACGTTGCAAGAGGATACGATTAAATCGCATAAACACGAGGCATCCACTGCTTCTGCCGGGAGTCATAACCACAGTGGGTCTACATCAAGTAATGGCCTGCATAATCACGCTGCACGCACAGGCGATGCGGGTATAAACCAAGGCAGCGGTAATTTCACCATTACGTATGACGGAGCACCAAGCGGTGGTGAACGCAGGGATACAACGGTATCAAGAACAGAATGGGCAGCGCACAGCCACGGTGTTTCCGTCGACAATGCCGGCAACCACAATCACACGCTAAGCATCAACAGTGCCGGAGCGCATAGCCACGAAGTAACCGTTAACGAAACCGGATCAACCGAGACGAGGCCCAAGGCAATCGCTTTTTATTATGTCTGCAGTGCCGGATAGACCCATTCAACCTCTTTAATGATTACCCATACTGCCCATTAAGGGCTGTTTTTTTATGGAAGCAAAAAATGACGTTCTTCAATGAATTTGGAAAAAAATGGGCCAGCGAAGGTAGTGTTGAGCCTATTTCTGAGACACAGAAAAAATCAGGTTGGGATTTCTTGGGATCCGTGCCCCCTATTTCCGGGCAGTTCAACCTGGTACAGCAAAATACAGATGAAAAGATTAACTATCTTTTTAATTTGATTAATTCTTTCGTGATCAGCCGAGGCGGTACGCTCAATGCCGTTAGCACCAATCCGTTACGAGACATCCTTAACAATCTGTTGATGGCCGTTCAAGGTGGCCACGTTGGCTATGCCACCAAAGATGGCATGCTGCTGGATACCACACAGGAAGAAAGAACCATTGCCGAGGTTTTAAGCGATCCGGTTGCTGAGAATAACGGATTTTACCTGTGGCTTTCTGGTGAGTGGGTTAAACAGATTGGGCCCTGGGGATTGGCCATGGCTGCCACAGATGCGTCCAGGATTGCGGCTGAAGAAGCTGCAGCGGATGCAGATGCTGCCAAAACTGAGGCGCAGACCGCTGCGGGGCTGGCTGTTGATGCGCAGGCCGATATTCAGACTAATTGGCAGGGGAAGCTTGATACAGCGGCACAGCAGGCGGAAACGGCAACGACACAGGCAGGGATTGCGACTGATAAAGCAGCTGAGGCTTCAGGAAGTGCCTTATCTGCGAATGCAGCAAAGACGGCGGCTGAAGCTGCCCGTGATGCTGCTTTCGTTAATGCTGATGTATATCCAACTGTTGCAGAGGGACGTGCTGCTGTGGCTGATGGTGAGCAGTATCAGGTTGTCTCGGCTGACGGAGTGGAGTTAATACGTTATCAAAGAGTGAATGCCGGTTGGAGCCAAGAAGTAGCAAGATTGCAAATCAAGTATGTTGACAGCTCTTTAAAGGCAGACCTTCAATCCCCTTTGGTTATTGACTTAGCGGCCAAAGAAATAAGCCTCCCAAGCGGGACGTCCTATATTTACACCGCAGTTGGGAGGTTGGCTGTTACTGGCCCCCTGGTTGTTAGCTATACATCAGAGAATCAGGCTTTCGTACTTTACAATAAAACAACACAAGAGCTTAGTTCTGTTCCTTTTTCGGGATTAGCTCCAGCTCTGAACAGTAAAAATTACTACTTACTTTTTCAACTTTCGGCAGACAGACAAGAGGTTTATGGTTTTACCGGTCAAGTGAATTTTGTGGGTGGGCCAGAGGTAGTGCAATCCGCAAAAACAAACTATTCTTTAGCTTTAACAGAAGCAAGCAATCTAAACTTCGATTTTATTAACAATAAAATTATTGTTTCTGGCAATATATGGATTCAATACGATGGCGGCCGAATTCAGGTTTCCTCGCAAGAAGTAGAATTGGATCCCGGTAGGGTCAAAAGTTTTTCTTATGTTTTGTTGGTTAATCCATCCAATGGAGAGTTGATAGTTAAGTCGATTGCTGCTCCATTTTCAGCTCCTAAAGATTATATTTTGATAGGGGCATACGATGAAACAAACATGGTTTTTTGGGGTTTGGATCATTTTAGTGTTAATGGTGAGCCACATAATCAGAACAACATTAATCCAGAAATTGAGATTAGTAACTTCTTGAGTAAGAAAGGTTTTGCTACCCTCATACCACGGCAACCAGGAAACATCAATTATTCATCAACAGATAATACTCTAACTTTTACTGGTACTGTTTATGTTCTAACAGAAAGAGGCCTTTATACTGTCAATACGCCAGTTACCTTTAATTTACCTGAAAACCGAGCTTATAGAATTGAGTTCAATGAAACAAGTAAAGACATTAGATGCGTGGATAATGTCCCTAGAGAAGATGGTTGGTTAATTTGCGGAGCGATCAATAAAACTTGGAGCGGAATAACGACAAATGCGTTCAGCGGTTATCTTGTCGATGGTGCTGCACCAGGCACTAGCACTAGCGCAAAGACCAACTACTCTTTAATGCTAACCAAGTCATCAACTCTTAATTTTGACTTCAATAATAATAAGATCGTAGTTAGCGGAAATTTATGGATTCAATACGATGGCGGCCGAATTCAGGTTGCAGCTCAAGAGATTGCATTAGATCCAGCTCGGAGTAAGTCATTTGCTCAGCTTTTATTAGTCAATCCGACTGACAGCACTATGTATGTAAAATCCCAAGCCGCGCCATACACTGTGCCAAAAGATCACTTGCAAGTGGGTGCATATTTTGAAAGAGACATGCTCTTTTTTGGTCTTGATCATTTTAGTGTTAATGGAGTCCCATTTCAGAAAGCAGGCGCGGTACGCCCTTGTTTTGGGTGGGATACTCAAAATTCAGTTGATCTAAATGTGTCAGATAGTTTTACGCCAAGTGATGATATACATCTAGGGAATCTAACAAGCACAATTGTTTATGACTGGTTTGATGAATTGATGGCACAGCATCCGGAGTATATTACCCGAACTTTTCATGGGAATGATGCAAGCGACTTGTATCCTATTTATTCATATCGATTTAAACCTAAAAAACCAAGCCTAGCATCGAATACTGAGGATACTAAAATACCTAAAACAATGCTGATTACACTACATAACGAGAAAATAAATCAAGTTGGTTTGTATATTCTCATGCGTGAAATTTGTAATAATTGGCAAAGCAGTGAAGCTTTAGAAAGTATGCGTCACGGCATGGAATTTGTCGTAATGCCTCTTGTGAATCCATGGGGCCTAAATCATGGTTCTAGAACAAACGTCAATCAGGTTGATATCAATCGTAATTTTCCTGTGGGCTGGATTCCGTTGGGAGAACCCGGTGATTACTTTTACTCCAGCACAGCAGCATTAACTGAACCTGAGGCTCAGTACGCATGGCAAGTGATTCAAGATGAAAAACCAGATATCTATATTGATATCCATTCTTATGGAAGTTGGAACAATGAAGGACGATCGATTTGGATTCCAACACTAAATGAAAAAGCTCGTGTTGCTGCAACAGCAGCTATCCTTAAAATCTACGCACAATACAAGAAAAAATATCCTTGGATTGTTGATGTAGATAAATTTGCGAATATCAGTAACGATGCAATTCTCGGTGGTGGTATTTCCGCCAAATCCGGTACTAGTTTCGGTGCTATAGGAGGAACATTTGAAACAGCGTGGAACTTGAAGAATGAGCCATCTGGCTTAACAGGCCATCCAACTGCAATCAACTTGACGGCCGATTTACTTGGTACTTATATTCTTCAATGCTTGGCTGTAATTATTGATAGTGATTAATAACTCGAAAAGCACATCCAACCCTGATCTTTAATTAGATCGGCGGTTTTTTTACGTCCAAAGGAAACGTATGGATCAAGAAACAAAAGTAGCAGCAACAAAAATGAGTATCGCAAGCCTTATGGCGCTGACATCAAAAATGACATTAAACGAATGGGTGGCACTGGCCACCCTTATTTATGTCCTGATGCAGGCCGGACTACTGGTGCCTAAATATTGGGCAATTTTTAAACGATTTTTCACACGGAATGAACAGCCATGCTCAAAAAACGATTAATTGCATTAATAGCAGCCGGTGCCGGTGCGGTAACCATTGCCACTGTTGCGGTCAGTGATTTTGAGGGGCGTAGCAATAAAGCATACCGTGATGTAGTCGGGATTCCGACTATCTGTGACGGCTATACGCATGGCGTCAAAATGGGCGACTACAAGACTGACGCTGAATGCGATGCCTTATTGCGCAAAGAATTACAGGCTTCATTTAGTGTCGTTGACTCTGCCGTCAAGGTATCGATATCAGAACCGACCAAGGCCGCACTGGCAAGCTTTGTTTACAACGTAGGAGCCGGTGCATTCAGATCATCCACGCTGCTTAAAAAACTCAATTCAGGTGACCGTATAGGCGCCTGCAATGAATTAAAGCGCTGGGTTTATGCTGGTGGGAAAAAATGGAACGGATTAATCAAGCGGCGTGACGCGGAGAACTGGTTATGTTTGCAATGAATAAGTATCTGGTTCTGGCTGCCGGTGTACTGACTTTGATCGTGACCGGCTGGGGGTACGGGCAGTATAAGTATGGCCAGGGCAAAACAGCCGCAAAACAGGAGCAGGAAGTTATCAACCTGCGAGCATACAAACAGGCTGCCGATGATCTCCTTGCCGCCAGCCAAGCCGCACAAGGCGCTATGGCAGCCACTCAGGCTAAATTCAACTCTTTTACTGAAGCATATCAAAATGAAATGCGTGCCAATCCTCTTGATTGCATCGGCACTGATGGCCGGTTGCGCTCCATCCTCGAACTTTACCCGTCCACCACTACCGGGCAACCTCGTTGAATGCATCGAGCCAAAGCCGCCAATTGATGCTGCTTATGATTCGGTGGCACTGGCTCTGGGGGATGCTGTTACCAGGTTCTATGAATGCAAGACAAAACACGATGCAGTCGTGTCTGGATGGTAAGTTAATTGGTTTGTTGTGAAATTGACACAAGAAAACCAATCCAACTCAAAATTACTTCATTATTTTGTTTGGAATATCTTGCCCTGACAAACCAGATTTTGAACTAAAAGCGAACGTCAAATTTATCGTTTATCCAGTACTGTATACACCACTGGATATTGGACACTGTCCAATATAACTGCCTTATTTATCAGTGATGACAATAAAAAAGCCGCTATAAAAGCGGCTAATTTATTGAATACAAAGCGTTTTATTGGTCCCCCCGACTGGACTCGAACCAGTGACCAAAGGATTATGAGTCCTCTGCTCTAACCAACTGAGCTACAGGGGGACAAGCAAAGGATTATGAGTCCTTTTAGCTTACTTTTGCATCAACTTCCCCGAATGACTTATCACATTCAGAAAAATCAGTATTAAACCACACTTATTACTGATTTTCAAGGAAGCTTTTAAGTTTATCAGCCCGACTTGGGTGACGCAACTTCCTTAAGGCTTTTGCCTCAATCTGACGAATACGCTCACGAGTAACGTCAAATTGCTTACCCACCTCTTCAAGCGTCTGATCTGAACTGATTCCAATACCAAAACGCATCCTTAACACTTTTGCTTCGCGTGGTGTCAACGAATCAAGAACTTCCTTAAAGGCATCGCGCATTGAACCATATAACGCTGAATCGGAAGGAGCCAAGGTTGCACCGTCCTCAATGAAATCACCCAGGTGAGAATCATCATCATCACCAATAGGCGTTTCCATGGAAATGGGCTCTTTGGCAATTTTAAGGATCTTGCGAATTTTATCCTCTGGCATATCCATTTTCTGGGCCAAGGTTGCCGGATCGGGTTCTACACCAGTCTCTTGCAAAATCTGACGATTGATACGATTCATTTTATTGATGGTTTCAATCATATGAACCGGGATACGGATCGTACGGGCCTGGTCTGCGATAGAACGGGTAATTGCCTGGCGAATCCACCATGTAGCATAGGTAGAAAACTTATAGCCACGGCGATACTCGAATTTATCAACGGCTTTCATAAGACCAATATTGCCCTCCTGGATAAGATCCAGGAATTGCAGGCCGCGGTTGGTATATTTCTTGGCAATTGAAATCACCAGACGCAAGTTGGCCTCGATCATTTCACGCTTGGCTTTCTTGGCCTTGGCTTCACCTGTAACCATGCGCTTGTTAACTTCTTTCAGATCCTTGATTGGCAGGATAACGGCCGTTTCAAGGTCGATAAGTTTTTGCTGGATCTCGTGGATATCAGGAATTGACCGCTCTAGCGTAGCTGCATAAGCAGGTTTTTTTGCCACTTCCTGGTGAACCCAATCAAGATTGGTTTCATTACCCGGAAACACCTTGATAAAATAAGCACGTGGCATACCTACACGATCAATACAAGTGTGCAAAATGGTGCGTTCAAGGGCGCGAACCTCTTCAACCTGCGTGCGCAGGGAGTCAGCCAAACGTTCTACCATTTTAGCGGTAAAGCGCACCCCGATCAGCTCATCAAGGATAGCCTGCTTGGCTTCCATATACGCGGGCGATTTGTAACCTCCCTCTTCGTAGATGGTTTTCATTTTGCCAAACCAGTGTTCAACGATGTCGAATTTGGCCAACGCCTCATCACGCAAAGTCTCAATCTGCCTGCTGCTCATACCACCCGCTGGCACGTCTTCCTCGTTTTCCTCGACCACCCCTGAGCCTGCGTACTCTTCACCATCCTCAGACAGCAAGCCATCAACGACCTCATCAATTTGAGCCTGGCCATCACGGACGCGCTGGATATGATTCAGGATTTCCTTGATCGTTGTGGGACAAGCGGCAATTGCCATGACCATATGCTTAAGGCCATCTTCAATTCGCTTGGCGATTTCAATCTCACCTTCTCTGGTCAGCAGCTCTACCGTTCCCATTTCCCGCATATACATACGAACAGGATCAGTCGTACGACCAAAGTCGGAGTCAACCGTAGTTAATGCCGCTTCCGCCTCATCTTCAACATCATCATCTGCTGAGGCCATGGTCGCGTTGTCGTTCAAGAGCAACGCCTCGGCATCTGGCGCCTGGTCATAGACAGAAATACCCATATCACCGAAGGTGCTGATAATGCCGTCGATTGCTTCGGCATCGACCAGATCATCGGGTAATTGGTCATTGATTTCACTGTAGGTCAGGTAGCCGCGATCCTTACCCAGCTTGATAAGTTGCTTGAGTCGGTTACGGCGAGCCTCAAGTTCTTCTGCAGAAAAAGGCCCACGCGCTCCACCCGTAACAACGTCTTTGGCGTCTTTACCACGTTTTCCACGTTTTACAGGCTTAAGCTCAGGAACATCTTCCGCTTCTTCATCACCCGTATCAAGAAAATCATCCTCGTCATTTTTGGGTTTTGATGGGCGCCCAGGCTTACGGCCACTTGAAGCCGATGCCTTGGTTCTTTTACCTGAGAGTTCGTCATCATCCAGAAAATCGTCATCAAAATCATTCAGCGAATCATCTGTGTCAAGATTTTTACTGGAAACACGAGTCTTTGTCGTTGTGTCTTTAATTGATTTAGCCACCGTATTACTTGCTGCCTTATTAACTACTTTTGAAGATAGGGATGCATCATCCTGAAGCCGCTGTTCTGATGGGACATTTGCCTGCTTCACGGACTTGGATGCTGAAGATTCTGGTTTGATTATGCTTTTTGTGTCAAGCTTTGCCTTGGTTGAACTCTTGCTTACCGTTTTTGTTGCTGTTTTTTTTACTGCTGTCTTGGTAGAAGTTGGCTTACTACTGTCTTTGATCATTTTAGATTCCGAAAGTGACAAAACAACCACAAAACAACACTAACTTATGAATTTTTTATAAAAAAAGCTATAAATTAGAATTGGCGAAAAAGCATGAACAACCGTATATTGTACATCATTTATCGTTTTACCACACGACCCAATAATAAAATACGTTTATTCAATGCCTTGTAACGTTGGCGTGCCAATTCGGAATTCAATCCTTCCCGAACCAGCTTAGCCTGTTCATTGCGTAAGGCCTCCATTTCAATGCGCTGTAAAGCGTCATTCCACTCATCAACCGGATGCGGCAACTCTTCCATATCCATGATTTCCACTGAAATGGAAGACAAAAAGGCATGCAGGTCTGAGCCTTCGTCAGCAGCCTGCAACAACGCTCCCATATGCCTTGCACCACTTGAAATAGCCAATGAAATAAACTCACGTACCAGTCCTAGATGGGGGCTATGACTTAAAACTTCAAGTTGCTGATCTGCAATTTGATCCACCAACGCAGGATGCATGGCCAATAATCGCAACAATCTTTTAGCCAAAGGCGTTACCTGCTTGCCAGAATTATTTTTGGCATTACTGGCAAAAGGCTTTGTTTTCTTAGGCTGCGCCAGAGAAAAGTCTTCAAATGGCACCGCATCATCAGTATGGAACCCATCAAAAACAAAGGGATCAAACGAAGGCAGGACTGAACCAGAAGGCATGACAGGATTATGCACAGCAGCCTGAGGCTGCATCACCAATGAAGTACGCGCTGCCACTTCTGCCTGGTAAAGCGCAAGATCTTTAAGCAACTCTTCGGAAGTGAGCGAAACAAGCCTGGCGAAATCATGCCCTATCTGGGTTTTAATACCAGACTCGGGGATTTGCACCATCAAAGGCCTTGCCTCATGCAAACATGCCGCCCTGCCCTCTGCCTCATTTAAGGGATGGCGCTCTGCCAGTGTTTGCAACATAAATGAAGACAAGGCCATGGATTCCTGCACTTTTTCCCGGAAAACATCAGCACCAAATTCTCGAATATAAGAATCAGGATCATGCTCAGCCGGCAAAAACAAAAACCGGATGGAAACGTCATCGCGCAACAACGGCAGACAGGTTTGCAGTGCTCGCCAGGCTGCCTTCTTGCCCGCATTATCACCATCAAAGCTGAAAACAATCCGATCACTTGCCCGAATCAGCTTCTGAATATGCTGAGGCGTAGTTGCCGTACCCAGGGTAGCCACCGCATTATGCATACCCTGCTCTGACAGGCCAACCACATCCATGTAACCCTCAACCACCAGAACAAATCCTTCCGCACGGATTCCCTGACGGTTTTCCCACAAGCCGTATAATTCCTGGCCCTTGGAAAAAACAGGCGTTTCAGGTGAATTAAGGTATTTGGGCTCACCCTTGCCAATGATACGCCCACCAAAGCCAATCAATTTCCCTTTTGCATTGAAAATAGGAAACATGATCCGCTCACGAAAGCGATCGTAACGACGTCCGTCTTCTGACTCAATAACGAGACCGGACTCAAGCAAAATCGGCGCTTCGTAATTGGCAAAAACCGCTTTAAGCCCCTGCCGGTTAGTACCGGACCATCCCAAGCCGAAACGCTTGGCCGTTTGACCGCTTAGACCACGTTGTTTTAAATAGGCAATAGCCTGGGGGCTGCTTTTTAGCTGAGACAAGTAAAAGCCATGCGCCTTCTCCAGCACTTGCTGATGCAGCATGGTTTCTGTCTGTTTTTGTTTGACTTGCTTTTGCTGGAAAGCCGTACGCTGTTCTTCGGGCACAACAAGGCCCACCGAACCTGCAAGGGATCGGACCGCTTCCGGAAAGCTGGCGCCGGTATGTTCAATAAGGAAAGAAATGGCGGTACCATGAGCCCCGCAACCAAAACAATGATAAAACTGCTTGGTGGGACTGACCGTAAATGAAGGAGATTTTTCGTTATGAAAGGGGCACAGACCAAGTAAATTGGCCCCGCCCTTTCTTAACTGAACATACTTGCCAACCACATCGACGATATCGACACGGGCCAGCAAATCCTGAATAAAACTTTCAGGAATCAATATAAGCGTGGAGGCAGTTGCTGACTACGAATGCGTTTGTAGTGACGCTTAACAGCAGCGGCGTGTTTACGCTTGCGCTCTGCTGTTGGTTTCTCGTAGAATTCGCGTGAACGCAATTCTGTCAATAAACCGGTTTTTTCAATAGTGCGCTTGAAGCGACGCAATGCAGCCTCGAATGGCTCATTCTCTTTTAATCTTACTTGTGGCATGTATATGAAAGCAATTAAGCTCAGTTAATGGTAAATAAAAATTAGCCCGGTAAATAAATAAAATCACATAACGCTTGTTGACCAGCTATGCCAAGTTTGGGATTTCGCTGTATCAACTTCACGCCATGGTTATGATCTTATCTATTCCCAACTAAAACCTTGCGTTTCATTAGCCTTGCCGTTTTCCGGCTAGACCAACTAAAAACTGAAGTAATCCAGGATTATAACATAAATTAGTTATTTTCCACACCTTTTCTAACCCAAGCTTCCAATTGGTGTGGCCTTAAACTGTCATAATCCTCGAAAGGCTGGTGAATCCAGGGGTTTGTAGGCAATTTATCAACATAGTAGTCGGGTTCAACCTTAGCGTGACCTTTCCACCACAAAACCGCCGAACGCAATTCGATAATGCTGGGAAACTGCTTTAGCAAATGCTCTTGCACCTTGCTAAAAGTAAGCCCCGTGTCCACCATATCATCCACCAGCAAAACACGCCCCTCAAGGGTGCCTTTCGTGATGGTGATAAATTGGGCGATATCCAGCTGCCCCTGAACCGTACCAGCAGCCTCGCGGTAACTGCTGGTGGCCAAAATACCCAAAGGAACATCAAACACACGGGAAAGCACATCACCCACGCGTACACCACCGCGAGCAAGACAAACAATACTATCAAATTTCCAGCCTGATTTGTATACAATCAGACCCAGCCTTTCAACCAGGTGATGATACTCATCCCAACTGACCCATAAATCGCTATCTGTACTTGCTGGCAATGACATATATTCACCTGTATTGGTTAGTCCTGGAATGGGTGACGACGAAGAATGGTTTCCATACGATCGGGACCGGTTGAAATCATATCAATAGGCACTTCGCAAATCTCAGCAACACGATCAAGGAAACGACGGGCATTTTCAGGCAACTGCCCGTACTCTTTGACACCAACTGTTGAGTCATTCCAGCCCGGCATCATTTCAATGACAGGCTCAGCCTTGGCAACTTTATGCGCTCCGTAAGGAAGGAGATCCACTCTTTGGCCATCAATATGATAGCCCACACACAAACCAATGCTTTCGATACCATCAAGAACATCAAGTTTGGTAACGCATAAACCGGATATACCGTTAACAATAACCGAACGCTTGAGGGCTGCCCCGTCAAACCAGCCACAACGGCGTGGACGACCGGTTACCGCACCAAATTCGTTACCGACTTTGGCAATGTGGGCACCTATCTCATTATTAAGTTCGGTTGGGAAAGGACCTGAACCCACACGGGTTGTGTATGCTTTGGTAATACCCAGAACATAATTCAGGCGTTGCGGACCCACACCCGCCCCCGCTGAGGCTGCACCAGCCAGACAGTTGCTGCTGGTAACAAAAGGATAAGTACCATGATCAATATCCAGCAAGGCACCTTGAGCACCTTCAAACAGCAGCCTTTGGCCTTCTTTTTGAGCCTGATACAGCAAAGCAGAAACATCCGCAACCATTGGCTCGATAATGGGAGCCAGGGCCATGGCCTGTGCCTTGACCTCATCAAAAGAGATCGGCTCCGCACCCAGATGCTGGGTCAGAATGAAGTTATGATATTCAAGCACCTCGTGCAATTTTGCATCGAACAGGGCAGGATTATAAAGATCCTGTACACGCAATGCACGACGGGCAACTTTGTCCTCATACGCAGGACCGATACCACGGCCGGTTGTGCCAATCTTGTTCTCGCCTTTTTTCGCTTCACGTGCCTGATCAACAGCAACGTGATAAGGCAGGATCAGGGGACATGCTTCTGAAATTTTCAGGCGTGAACGAACATCCAGACCTGCGCTTTCCAACTCTTCGATTTCTTTTAGCAAAGCCTCGGGAGACAGCACGACACCATTACCGATATAACACGTAACGCTGGGATGCATAATGCCGGATGGAATCAGACGCAAAACAGTTTTTTTACCATTAATCCACAAGGTATGACCTGCATTGTGACCACCCTGGAAACGCACAACGCCTTGCGCAGATTCGGCCAGCCAGTCAACAATTTTTCCCTTGCCTTCATCACCCCATTGGGTACCGATAACAACTACGTTCTTGCTCATATTAAATCATATAAATAAAAATACATCGTTCGTCACTTGCCGGCAAAAATGCCCCGGTCAAGACCTGATTTTACTGAATACTTTCCAGTACCCAGTCGCCCTCACTATAGACCAACTCACTTTCAAAAATGAATTCATCAATACTTTGCGTGCTATTTGGAAAAATCTGTACTACCACATGCCCCTGATTGCGCAATTCACGAATCCGATCAACCAGATTCACATCGAGCCCCCACGGTGCCTTGATGGCCCTTGAAGGCTGCGCAGGTGAAAGACCCGCTGAAACCTTGCGCAAGTCGAGACTGAAGCCGGTTGCAGGACGCGCCCTGCCAAAAACCTTACCTACGTTATCATAACGACCACCGCGCACGATGGCATCATGCCAGCCTGGTGCAAAAATAGCAAAACTGACGCCCGAGTGATAATCGTAACCACGAACATCAGCCAAATCAATACCCACACAAGCATTATCCAGAGCACCGACCAGCTCACGCAAAGACTCTAAAGCCTGACGAATACCCGGCAAATCAGGCAACCTTTCCTGGGCCTCATCGAGCACATTGATGGAGCCATACAGGCTTGGCAACAAGATCAGCGCATTGGCAATATCTTGTGGTACATCCTGACATCCATCAAGCAGTTCTTTCAGGCTTGGTACATCCTTGTCGTTAAGCAAAGAGAAGATCTCGCTGGCACGCTCGGCAAGTGATGGCACGGAATCCACCAGAACACGGGAAACATTGGGATGATTCAGATCTATGCGCGGCTTTTTGACACCAGCCATTTCAAGGCTTTCAAGGGCCAACTGAATAATTTGCAAATCCGCCTCGAAGCCGGCGTGACCATAAATTTCCGCCCCAATTTGCAGCAGTTCGCGATCAGACAGCAAACCGGATGGGCGCGCATGAATGACGCTGCCGCAATAACAAAGGCGTGTAACACCCTCACGATTCAGTAAATGCGCATCAATGCGGGTTACCTGCGGCGTCATGTCTGCCCGCAAACCCATGGTGCGGCCAGACAGCTGGTCTACCAATTTACAGGTACGCAATTGCAAATCAAGACCCTTTGCAGCCAAGAGTGAATCGGTATATTCAATTAACGGCGGCGCAACCATTTCAAAACCGTAGGTACGGTAAAGATCTAGTAATTTACGTCGCAGCTCTTCAATACGCCGCGCCTCTGCCGGGAGAATATCCGACAAGTGTTCGGGCAATAACCAGTTACTTGTTGTCATGGCAATTTATCAAATAAAAATGCGGCTCATTGCGTAAGCAATGCGAGCCGCATTTAGGAATAGTTTCTGAACTTACACGGCATTGTACAACTAATTAAGCATAAGTTCAGCAAATAAACCCGTTTTTCAATTTATTGTGTGCTGGTCGACACATTTCCATCTGCTTGCTTGAAGAAACGGAAGAAATCAGAGTTTGGATCAACAACCAATAAATCCTTTTTGGAGCCGAAAATGGATTTATAGGCATTCATGCTATTGAAAAAACTGTAGAAATCAGAATTCTTTCCATAAGCATCAGCGTAAATTCTGGCTGCCTCGGCATCCCCCTCACCACGAATGGCCTGGGCCTTGGCATTAGCCTGTGCAAGCTCTTCCTGAACCTTACGATCAGCCTCGGCACGAATTCTCTCGCTTTCCGCAGCACCATTGGCCCGCAAGCTGTTTGCCTCTTGCTTGCGCTCTGCCTGCATCCTTGAATACACGGAGTCAGACACCTCCTGCGAAAACTCAATACGTTTCAGGCGAACATCAACCACCTGAATCCCCAAAGGCTTGGCACGCTCTTCCACATTATTCAGGATCTCGGCCATTACCACATCACGCTCCTGAGATATAACAGCGCGAACCGTACGGGTGTTGACTGATGCGTTCAGGGCATCGCGAATTTGCGCGCCCAGACGATTCTGGGCCGCATAAGTGCTGTCACCAAAAGACACATAGAACTGCAACGGATTTGAAATACGCCACTTGATATAAGAATCGATGATCAGGTTTTTCTTTTCCGAAGTCTGAATTCTTTCGGTATCTCCGGACTCGATAGTCTGGATCCTTTTATCAAGATAAACCACATTTTCCAGTGGTGTTGGAAGCTTGAAATAAAGACCGGGTTCCTGGATGGTGCGTTGCCATTCACCCAACTTGAACACCAGTGCATAGTTTCGCTCGGAAACAATAAAAATGGATGACGACAACAAAAGAGCCGCCACAAAAAGCACGATACCTACGACAGTATTACGATTCATTTTACCTACCTCCTAGCGACGATCGAAGTTATCACGGGATAAACGATTCCGTGATGCTGCACTGACATCATTGCCAGAGACTGACGCGGGATTGCTGGAGGAAGTAACAGCACTGGATGGCACCGATGTTGCAGCTGGCGCCGATGTTGCACTGGATGTTTGCTCAATCAATTTGTCGATAGGCAGATACATCATATTATTGCCGCCCTCAGTGTCTACCATCACTTTGGAGGCATTTTTAAAGACATCTTCCAAGGTGGAAATATACATGCGTTCACGTGTAATTTCCGGTGCTTTCGCGTATTCCTTTTCTATGCTTTCAAAACGGGCTGCCTGACCCTGGGCCTGACCAACCACTGTTGCACGGTAACCTTCCGCATCTTGCAGCATACGTGAGGCCTGACCACGTGCCTCGGGTATAACCTTGCTGGCATAGGCGTTACCTTCGTTTTTCTGCCGTTCGTTATCCTGCCCTGCCTTGATGGCATCCTCGAATGCGGCCTGAACCTGCTCGGGAGGCTGCACGTTTTGAATCGCCACCGTGGTGACCTCTATGCCAGACTGGTAACGATCAAGAATTTGCTGCATTAACCTCATGACATCCATGGCGGCTGCTGTACGGCTTTCATACAGGATTTTATTCATTGACTGCTTGCCAACCACTTCACGCATGGCCGTTTCTGCCGCCTGACGCACCGATTCATCCGGAGAAACCAGACGGAAAATATAGTCAGCAGCAGGGCTGTATTCACCGGTCTCAAGTGGCATTTCCGCCTTGAGACGATACTGGACATCAAACTGCACATCAACGATATTTTCGTCTTCAGTCAGCATCAAGGCCTCGGGCAAAACCTTATTGCGTGAATTGTCGCGATAACCCACCGAGAAAGAACGGACACTCGCGATATCAACCAATTCAACGTTTTGCACAGGCCGGGGAATATGCCATTGGAAGCCAGGCTGAACCGTTTTAAGGTATTTTCCAAATTGCGTGACCACCCCTACCTGACCTTCCCGAACGATATAAAAACCGCTGGCCAGCCAAAGCAACAAGGCAACAATGACAATAAAAACAATACCAAATTTGGCCGCTTTGGGAGAAGGATTGAAGCCACCGGCACGAGGGGGCTTGCCAAAGCCTCCACCACCGCCTTTTTTATTACCAAACACGCTCTTGATCCGATTATTGAAATCCGCCCATACCTGATCAAGATCAGGTGGTCCGTCACCCTGATTGGTGGGACGTTTTGGCGGTTCATTCTGGCCTGAACCATTTTGATTACCACGACCCCAACCCGGATCGTTCAAGTTAAATATTTTTGAGACTCGCAACATTATTTCCTATTATTTCTTTGGCTTCAGCGATTGCCCCGCGCAATCCGTCCAAGCCGGTTCGATCTAATGCACTGACAAAAACGCGGACTATTCTGCCCTCTTCGTTTCGTTCAATTTTTGGTTCATAGCCCACAGCATCGATCTTATTGTAAACAAGAATACATGGTATGTCTTTAGCACCGATCTCTTCAAGCACTTTATTCACTTCCAGAATCTGCTCTTCACGTTGCGGACTGGAGGCATCAATAACATGCAATAGCAAATCAGCCTGAACCGTTTCTTCAAGGGTTGCCTTGAAAGCGGCAATCAGGGTGGTGGGCAGATCACGAATGAAACCTACCGTATCCGAAACAACCACCTGACCGGCGCCTTCAATCCATATCCTTCTTGTCGTTGTATCAAGGGTGGCAAACAATTGGTCTGCCGCATAGGCACCAGCACGGGTCAGGGCATTGAACAACGTTGACTTGCCCGCGTTGGTATACCCCACCAGGGAAACTGACATGGTCCCCCCCCTGGCCCTTGAACGACGCTGCGTGGTGCGTTGCCGCTCGACCTTGCTTAGCCGCTCCCGCAGTACCTTGACCTTGTCCCCAATCATCCGCTTGTCCATTTCAAGCTGGGCCTCACCCGGACCACGCATGCCTATACCCCCCCGCTGACGTTCCAGGTGGGTCCACATCCGTGTGAGCCGGGTCATGAGATGTTGTAATTGCGCCAGCTCCACCTGAAGTTTACCTTCATGGCTTTTGGCACGCAGGGCAAATATATCAAGAATAAGTGCCACCCGATCAACGACTCTTAAATTAAATGCCCGCTCGAGATTTCGCTGCTGGGCCGGGCTAAGCGCCTGATCGAACAAAATGATATCCACATCAGAAGACTGGGCCAGCTGAACAGCCTCTTCCAGTTTTCCTGAACCAATAAAATAAGCCGCATCGGGTTTGTCACGTTTGGCGACAACAGTGGCAACAACTTCTGCCCCTGCACCTTTAGCCAGCATTTCAAACTCTTCGGCATGTGCCTGATAATCGGGTTTACCGAAATTTACACTGATAATTAATGCGCGCATACACCCCTAAAAAGGAAAATGCCCGCACAGGCTAACCTGGCGGGCCATGTTTCCGCGAAAAGATTTTTATTCTTATTCAGCAGGAACATCAACCTGAAAACTGACAGCACGAGCTGGAACAACAGTGGAAATCGCGTGTTTGTAAACCATTTGGGTAACGGTGTTTCTTAGTAAAACCACATATTGGTCGAAAGATTCGATTTGTCCTTGTAATTTGATCCCGTTGACCAGATAAATTGATACGGGTACATGCTCTTTACGCAGTGCATTCAAGAAAGGATCTTGTAGTGATTGCCCTTTAGTGCTCATTGGCGAGGCTCCATTTTAATGTTATTAATAGGTGAATTTTATAAAAATAGTACTTTACCGACATTTTAAACAACTTACCACCTAATAAGTAAATTCCCATATTTTCGGTAATTTTTTTATTCAGAACCAATATTAGTTGAAGTTAATATTTCAGACAATGTTTTTATTAATACTTCACATTGTTTTCGGGTTCCTATGGTAATTCTCAGGTACTGGGAAATACGACTCTGGTCAAAATGACGAACCAAAACAAGATGCTGGCGCAACTGGGCACTTAATACCGCAGCATCAATCCGGGGATGCGAAACAAACACAAAATTGGTCTTTGAAGGCAAAACCACAAATCCCAAACCGGCAAGTTCCTGACTGACAAATTCACGTGAGGTGATGATCTCTTGCCGGGTTTGCTCAAAATAAGCATCGTCCTCAAAGGCGGCAATCGCCCCTACTTGGGCCAGTCTGTCCAGCGGGTAAGAGTTAAAACTGTTCTTAACCCTGACCAATGCCTGCAACAAATGGGGCTGCGCCATGGCAAACCCGACCCGCAAACCTGCCAATGAACGTGATTTTGACAAAGTTTGCAACACAATCAGGTTATCGTATTTTTCCAATAAGCTAACGGCTGAATCCGCACCGAAATCAACATAAGCTTCATCAATGGCCACCACAATATCAGGTTGCGCCTGCAATAACTGCTCTATTTGTTCCAGGCTGACTGCAATCCCCGTAGGTGCATTCGGATTGGGAAAAATAATACCGCAAACTTCTTCGGAAGAAGCATTGATATAGTCATTAATATCAATTTCAAATTGACTGTTTAATGCAACAGCTTCAAAATCGAGGTCATACAATTTGGCATACACCCGATAAAAACTGTAGGTTATATCCGGGAACAGGATTTTCTTGCCCTTGTGTTTGAACAAGGCATGAAACAAATGTGCCAGCACTTCATCTGAACCATTACCCGGAAAGACAAAGTCAGCAGGAATATCGTAGTAACGACCGATTACCTCACGCAATCTATCTGATTCGGGATCTGGATACAAACGCAGATTTTCCTCGACTTCCTGCCGAATCGCGTCAATAACTACCGGAGAGGGATCGAACGGTGATTCATTGGTATTGAGCTTGATGTACTCACCGTCTTTAGGCTGCTCTCCCGGAACATAAGGCTTCAGTTCCTGAACGAAATCACTCCAGAATTTACTCACGCTTTACTCCGCCTGTTTATATGGGTTTTTAGAAGACTTGAATTCTATTCGCAAAGGTGTTCCCGACAAATTGAAAGCCTTGCGCATTCTGGATTCCAGATAGCGCTTGTATGAATCGGGCACGGCATCAAGAGCATTACCATGAACAATGATAAGCGGCGGGTTTTGTCCACCCTGATGCGCATAACGCATTTTAGGCCTGAAAATCCCTTTGCGAGGGGGCTGCTGTTGCTCTACTGCCGCATGCAGTTCCCGGGTCAGTTTGGGTGTTGACAGCTTGATGAAAGCGGCCGCATGGGCCTCGTTGACCGATTTAAGGACCGCATTGACACCCTGCCCTTTAAGAGCAGAAATCGTATGCATTTTGGCAAACGACAAGAACCGCAATTTGCGCTCAAACTCCCGCTGTATCCATTCACGCTTGTCGGCATCAAGACCATCCCACTTGTTGATGGCCACCACCAGCGCACGACCCGATTCGAGAATGAAACCGGCAATATGGGCATCCTGTTCGGAAATTTCAGTCTGGGCATCAAGCATTAACAGAACGACGTTACTGGCTTCAATAGCCTGCAATGTTTTAATGACGGAAAATTTTTCAACCGACTCAAATACTTTGCCACGCTTACGCAAACCAGCCGTATCAATCAAGGTATATTTTTTGCCATTACGCTCAAAATCAATCTCAATGGCATCCCGTGTAGTACCCGGCATATCGAAAGCGATGACCCGTTCTTCACCCATCAATGTATTGATGAGGGTGGATTTACCTACATTGGGGCGACCGACAATGGCAAGCTTGATCCGATGATCGGTAAAGACTTCCTCTTCCTCGGTAGCAGACTCATCCTGCCCCAGTTCAGGCTCGGGAACCTCGACATCATCCTCTGCAGGAACGGCCTGAATATAAGGATTATCAAGCTGGGACAGCGCCTCTTCGATCAGGGCAACAACACCGTCACCGTGTGCCGATGAAATGGGATGAGGAGTCCCCAGGCCAAGCTCGTGGAACTCGGCACTGGCTTGTCCACTGTTCATACCCTCGGCTTTATTCACCGCAAGCACTACCTTGGGACCGGCACGACGCAACATGCGCGCTATTTCATGATCATGCGCATTGACACCGGCACGGGCATCCACCAGAAAAATAACCACGTCGGATTCGGCAATTGCCTGCTCGGTTTGACGTGCCATTTCCTTCAGAATACCAGTCTTGGCCACCGGCTCAAAACCCCCGGTATCAATGACAAGAAAAGGATAATCACCCACACGACCTTCACCATAATGACGATCACGGGTAAGGCCGGAATAATCGGCAACCAACGCAGCCCTTGAACGGGTCAAGCGATTGAAAAGCGTTGATTTGCCAACATTAGGTCGCCCCACCAGGGCAACAACGGGTTTAAACTGAATTCTGTTCACTTAACACCAAGCATGACTAAATTACCGGAACCATTTTGCACCAAAATGCCGATATTGGTTGCCGTCACGGGAGAAACGATGGACTGCCCGCTACCTGCGGAAACACGCCCAAGAAGGGTACCATCGGCGGCCGAATAGAAGTGTACATAGCCTTCGTAATCACCCGTGGCAACCACGTTGCCATAAACGACAGGATTGGTCAAACCGCGATTGGTTAATGTTTGATCTGTCCATAACTCCTGACCATTCGTAATATTATAGGCACGCACTTCACCATGCACACTGGCTGCATACAAAGAATTACCGGCAGCGCCTACACCCACAGCACTTGAAAACGGTTGGTTCCAGACTGGCTGTGCACCATTGGCAGAAATGGCATAGCATCCCACACGCCCCTGGTATGTGGCAATACACAAACCATTACCCGACAGCAAAGGTTGTCCCACCACATCAGTCACACTGTCAAGATCGGTTGGCCCCTGTATAGTCGCCGCCAGAATATCCCAACGAGGTGTACCGGTTTGCAAATCCAAAGAGACCAGTCTTCCGGTTGGAACACCCACCAGCACCTGATTGCCATCAATCAGCATACGTGAGTTTGCCTTGAGCGCCATTTCCGGATTCGTTCTGAGATAGCTCCATTGCAGCTCGCCATTTTGCGCATTGAAGGCCTGCACGCGATAGTCATCGGCACGCACAATCACCAAACCACCCCCAATAGCTGGAGGAGTTGAGGCAATGGTAGAGGCATTGGCTGTCCAGAGTTCTTTACCCGATGCATCCAGGGCAATGACTTTTCCTTTTGTGGTGGTCACAACTGCAATATTGCCATCGCTACCCACACCGGCAGCCAACTCCTCGTCCAGTTTTGTTCTCCACTGGATTGACCCATTGGAGAGGTTTGCCTTGACAACAGAGCCATCCGGAGTGGCCGCATAAACCGAATTCCCCACCAAGGCAGGCGCAAAACCATAACCACTGCCTGAGCCGACATTGGCCGACCAAACGGTAAAGCCAGTAACTTGTTGTTGATATTCCGTAAGCGCTACCGGCTCAAAACGCGACTCGTTGCTAAAGAGGGAGCACCCCCCTGTTGCAGCGACGGCAAGCGCAAGCATAGAACCTGACAAAATACGATGACACGTTTTTTTCATAAATTATTCCCCACCCAGCACACTTAATTTTAATTCAACTGCACGAACAAATTCGGCGGCCAGATCTGGCTGCTCAAGCGCGGCTTTCCATTGTTGTACAGCCTCTTTTGTTTTCCCCTGCGCCACCAGAACATCACCGGTACGATCCAGGAATACGGCCTTGAAAGCCTCTGGCGGATTGGCCAACTGCAATAAGGCAGCATCGTACTTTTCCTGATCTGCCAACAGGGATGCCATTCTTAAACGGGCAACCGGAACCAGATCCGGAAAGGTTTCGGCCTGCCCAATCAGCCATTCAAGCTGGGCTTGGGCAGCTTCAGGCTGCTTGTTATTTGCCAGAAAACTGGCTGCCAGCAACACCGCCCTGCCTGCATAAGGTGTTTTGGCATAATCTTTCTGTAAAATCGCACTGGCCTCATGCACCCGGGTCGCCGCTGCCTTGTCGTCATTGACCAATGCACTTTGTATAACCTCAAAATATCCCAAGGCCTGCCTGGACTGGTTCGATTGGTACCATTGCCAGCCATACCAGGCCAAAAAAGCCAGCATGATGACTGTAACCAGCGACATAATAGGCGTACCCCAACGATCCCACCAGGATCTCAGGGCATCAATTTTTTCCTGTTCTTCTAAGTCAAAAGCCATACTTCTGTTTAAACCCTATTTTTTAATTCATTAATGAATGCTGCCACAGGTACTGTCACCTGAGGTGCAATATTACCACCTTCAGCAGCGCGCAACGATTTAATGCCAATAGTACCGCTTTTCACTTCATCTTCACCCAGAATGGCAGCAAGCCGTGCCCCACTGTTATCCGCGCGTTTGAACTGTGCCTTGAAGGAGGCGGCACCGGCATGCACAATGACACGAATCCCCTCATCGCGGCATTGCTCGGCCAACACCTGGGCATGGCGTGAAGCCTCTGGTCCCTGGTGAATGAAATATACATCACATTCAGCCGGTTTAACCAGTTCTTTATCCTGTATCACCAGTGCCAGCAAACGCTCGATACCAATGCCAAAACCGATGGCAGGAGCAGGCTTGCCACCGAGCAAGGACAACAGGCCGTCATATCGACCACCACCGCATACGGTCCCCTGGGCGCCCAGACGATCGGTGACCCATTCAAAAACCGTCAGGTTATAGTAATCAAGACCACGCACCAGACGCGGATTAATAGTGTAAGCAATACCTGCCTCATCAAGGCGGGCCCGTATTTCATTGAAATGGGCCAAGGACTCTTCTTTCAAAAAATCAAACAGCTTGGGCGCATTATTGGCCATGTCCTGCATGACTGGATTCTTGGTATCGAGTACACGTAAAGGATTGCTGTACATGCGACGCAAACCGTCCTCATCCAGCAATTCCTTATGTTTTTCCAGGTGAGCAACCAAGGCCTCCCTGTGCGCCTGACGCTCTTCGGGCTGACCCAAAGAGTTCAATTCAAGACGAACATCGGTCAGGCCAAGGATTTTCCACAAACGGGCCAACATGATGATTTGCTCGGCATCAATATCGGGGCCTGCATAGCCCATAGCTTCTACGGAAACCTGGTGAAACTGGCGATAACGACCCTTTTGCGGACGCTCATGACGAAAAACCGGACCCATTGAAAAAAGGCGTTGGGGCGCATCATAAAGCAAGTTATGTTCAATCACCGCACGTACGATACCTGCCGTAAACTCGGGCCGCATCGTCAGCATTTCACCCACATCGGTTTTATCTTTTGACATGCTGAAGGTATACATTTCCTTCTCAACGATGTCGGTCACTTCACCAATTCCACGGGCAAACAAACGCGTTTGCTCAAGAATGGGGGTACGGATATTGTTATAACCATATTGAGCCAACCATTCACGAATGGTTGCTTCCAGTTTTTCCCAAAGCCAGCTTTCAGCCGGCAAAATATCATTCATTCCACGTATTGCAGAAACTTTTTGGAATGTTTTAGTCATACAAACGGATCTCTTTATTCAGATAATTTATTTTTTTTACTGTACGCTTTATGAACGGACACCGTAGCGACGTTCTACATAGTTACGGACAATTTCATGAAACTCGGCTGCAATATTATCACCCTTAAGGGTTACTGTGCGTTCTCCATCGATAAAAACCGGTGCGGAAGGCACTTCACCGGTACCGGGCAGACTGATGCCAATATCAGCATGACGACTTTCACCTGGGCCATTCACCACACACCCCATCACGGCCACGTTCATATTCTCAACTCCGGGATACCTGGTTTTCCAGACCGGCATTTGATCACGCAAATAAGACTGGATGCTATCGGCCAGTTCCTGGAATACCGTACTGCTGGTACGGCCACAACCGGGACATGCGACCACCATGGGCGTAAAAGCCCGCAACCCCAGACTTTGCAGTATTTCCTGGGCCACAACCACCTCTTTACAACGATCACCGCCCGGTTCTGGTGTTAGCGAAATACGAATGGTATCGCCAATTCCTTCCTGCATGAGCACGGCCAAAGCTGCTGTTGAGGCCACAATACCTTTGCTGCCCATACCGGCTTCCGTAAGACCCAGGTGCAAGGGGTAATTGCAACGCCCGGCCAGATTCCGGTAAACGGAAATCAGATCCTGAACATGACTGACCTTGCAGGAAAGGATAATCGCATCTCCAGGCATGCCCAGCTGCTCGGCCCGCTGTGCATTACTGATGGCCGAAACAACCAATGCCTCACGCATGAGGGATTGCGCATCCCATGGCTCGGGCTTGGCATTGTTCTCATCCATCATGCGGGCCATTAATTCGTGATCGAGGCTACCCCAGTTCACGCCGATACGAACCGGTTTTTCATATTTACAGGCAACTTCGATCATTTGGGCAAAATTATCATCGCGTTTTTTGCCGCCCCCCATATTACCGGGGTTGATGCGATACTTGGACAGCGCCTGTGCACACTCGGGATATTGGGTTAACAATTTATGGCCGTTGTAATGAAAATCCCCCACCAACGGCACCAGCACACCCATTTTATCAAGTTGTTCACGAATGGCTGGCACGGCCTGTGCTGCCTCGGGGGTGTTGACGGTAATACGCACCATCTCGGAACCCGCCAAGGCGAGTTCTTTAACCTGAATAGCTGTGGCAATGTGATCGGCCGTGTCGGTATTGGTCATTGACTGAACAACAATAGGCGCACTGGAGCCAATGGGCACAACCGTAGAACCCCAGGCAACATTAACCAGACGGGTCTGATGACGGACAGCGGGTCCGACAGGAAATGGATTTTGGCAAATGGACATGATTAACTAAATAAATTCCTGAGATTTTCCAAACCGATTTCTTCAAGCGTAAACCATTCACGGCTATATCCATAAACAGCGATAACAACCAGGATCAGGAAGATGATAAAGATCCATGTTCCCGTACCCGAACGCCTTGACTCATACCCTTCATGGGTGCTGAAATCGGTCGTTGACTGTAGGCTTGTCACTTCCTGCTTATTGACATTGGCACCACTTTGCCTTGCCAGAAGATCAAGCATTTGTTGCTCATCTTCCCCAAGAAAACGAGCATATTTGCGCACCAAACCTTTTAACACAAAACCTTGCGGCAACGCAGACCAGTTCTGCGCCTCTAGCGAAATGATTTGAGCCGATGAAAATTTAATCTGATTCGAAACATCGTTGACTGACAGCCCTTTTCTTTCTCTCCGTCCTTTTAACAACAAACCCAGGTTTTTATCTTCCAGGGAATCTGAACCGGACACATCACTCGCACCTGAATTCAATTGAGTCACTACTGCACCTCGATAATGGGAATGGATTTTCTGGCCTGCATAAGCGCGCTGATTTTGGTTTTATCCTTGACATCGCCAGCCAGCTGACCACAGGCAGCATCAATATCATCACCCCTGGTCTTACGCACGGTTGTAATGACCCCGGCATCCATCAAGATACTGGCGAATATACGCACCCGGGCAGATTTTGAGCGCTTCAGCCCCGATTCAGGAAACGGATTAAAAGGGATGAGATTCAATTTGCAACGAACCTGCCTGGTGATTTCAATCAACTGGCGCGCATGCTCATCAGTGTCATTGACACCATCAAGCATGACATACTCAAAAGTGATGAAATCACGAGGGGCAAATTCCAGATAACGGTTGCATGAAGCAATCAATTCGGCCAACGGGTATTTTTTGTTTAATGGTACCAATTGGTCACGCAAGGCATCATTGGGAGCATGAAGCGAAACCGCCAGTGCCACAGGACAGTCCTGGGACAAGCGATCCATCATGGGAACCACACCGGATGTTGATACGGTGACACGACGGCGTGACAAACCATAAGCATTGTCGTCAAGCATAATCTGAAGGGCCGGAACGACCTGATCATAATTAAGCAAAGGTTCTCCCATGCCCATCATGACAACATTGCTGATGACTCGTGAAATTTCTTCAGGGGCTTCTGCATTACCGATACGGGCAGACTGCAGGTCTTGCTGGATAACGCGGCGGGCGTGCCATAACTGGCCAATAATTTCTGCCGTGCTTAAGTTGCGGTTAAAACCCTGATGCCCGGTGGAACAAAACCGGCAGGCAACCGTACAACCAGCCTGACTTGAAATGCACAAGGTACCACGATCATCCTCAGGAATAAATACCGTTTCAATAGCATTATTATTACCCACATCGAACAACCATTTACGGGTGCCATCAGAGGATATTTTTTGCGTAATGACCGGTGGTGCCTGAACGCAACAGGAGCCGGCAAGCCGGGAACGGAAATCTTTGGCAAGATCACTCATTTGCCCGAACTCGCTGACTCCACGCTGGTGAACCCAGCGCTGAAGCTGCTTTGCACGAAAGGGCTTACTCCCCCACTGACCCACCAGGTCAATGAGGGCATCGGTCGGGACGCCCAGGAGATTAATGTGGTCGGTCATGGAGTAAGCCTTATTCAATATCAAAACTCTATATCTTAAAATTACCGATTACTTGCCAAAGAAATAGGCAATTTCAACAGCTGCTGTTTCAGGCGCGTCTGAACCATGAACCGCGTTTGCATCGATACTGTCGGCAAAGTCGGCACGAATGGTACCTGGCTCTGCTTTTTTAGGATCGGTAGCACCCATCAGGTCACGGTTTTTCTGGATGGCGTTTTCGCCTTCCAGGACCTGAATAAATACAGGACCGGAAATCATGAAGCCAACCAGATCATTGAAGAAAGGACGCTCTTTGTGAACAGCGTAAAAACCTTCGGCTTCTTCACGGGTCAATTGTTGCATACGTGCCTCAACAACTTTCAAACCTGCTTTTTCAAAGCGGGTAATGATCTCGCCAATCACGTTTTTTGCAACCGCATCGGGTTTGATAATAGACAATGTGCGTTCTACAGCCATTTAATACTCCAAAATTTCAATAAAAACAATAACTTCAAGTAAGTTTTACTCAACTTGGCATTTTAACATGCAAAAAGTACCTTCTACACCTTAAAATAAGGGTTTTCGCGAACAAAACAACCAAACCGTCGGAATCAGAATCAGAATGAACCAAGAATCTAACATTATTGACACCAAAGAGCTCTCCAAAAGCTTCGAGCCCAAAGAGCTGGAGGCCCGCTGGTATGAAGAGTGGAACAAACAAGGCATTTTCGCTGCAGGACAATATACAACAACCGCCTCGGAAGAATGTGGTCAGCCATTTACCATTCAATTCCCGCCACCAAACGTGACCGGCACCCTGCATATGGGCCACGCTTTCAACCAAACCATCATGGACGGCTTGGTTCGCTACCATCGCATGCTGGGCAATGATACCGTTTTTGTACCGGGCACCGACCATGCCGGTATTGCCACGCAAATCGTGGTTGAGCGCCAGCTGGATGCACAAAAGATTTCCCGTCACGACCTTGGTCGTGAAAAATTTCTTGAAAAGGTCTGGGAATGGAAAGAGCTTTCAGGCAATACCATTACCAGCCAGGTTCGCCGCCTGGGTGCCTCGGCCGATTGGCCACGCGAATATTTCACCATGGACGAACAAATGTCCAAAGGTGTGATTGAAACCTTTGTACGCCTGCATGAACAGGGCCTTATTTATCGTGGCAAACGTCTGGTCAACTGGGATCCGGTTCTGGGCACGGCAGTTTCCGACCTTGAAGTTGAAAGCTGCGAAGAACAAGGAAGTCTGTGGCATATTCGCTACCCGCTCAGCAAACCGTCCGGTGAACTTACCCATTTAACCGTGGCCACCACCCGTCCCGAAACCATGCTGGGTGACGTTGCGGTAATGGTACACCCCGAAGACGAACGCTACGCGCACCTGATTGGCCAAACCGTTATCCTGCCACTGGTCAATCGTGAAATCCCCATTATTGCCGATGACTATGTAGACCGGGAATTTGGCACCGGCGTGGTTAAAGTAACCCCTGCCCACGACTTCAATGACTATGCGGTCGGGCAACGCCACGGCCTGTCTTTTTCCAGTATTCTTACGCTTGATGCCAAAATTGTTGATGATGCGCCCGAAGCCTACCGTGGCATGGATCGCTTCGAAGCCCGCGAAAAAATCGTGGCTGACCTTCAGGCCCTGGATTTACTGGAAAGCGTCAAGCCCCATACCTTAATGGTGCCTCGTGGCGACCGCACCAAAACCGTTATCGAACCCATGCTGACCGACCAATGGTTTGTGGCCATGAGCAAGCCTGCGCCTGAAGGCACTTACAACCCCGGCAAAAGCATTACCGAAACCGCCCTGGACGTTGTGCGTTCGGGTGAAATCAAGTTTTACCCCGAAAACTGGACCAATACCTATTACCAGTGGCTGGAAAACATTCAGGATTGGTGCATTTCCCGTCAACTATGGTGGGGCCACCAAATTCCCGCCTGGTACAGCGAAGACGGGCAGATTTTTGTTGCCCGCAATGAAGAGGAAGCGATTCAGAAGGCTCGCGCAGCCGGTGTCAACGGCCCCTTGCGCCGTGATGAAGACGTCCTGGATACCTGGTTTTCTTCTGCACTGGTTCCCTTTACCACCATGGGCTGGCCCGAAGAAACTCCCGACTACAAGCGCTACCTGCCCTCCAGCGTACTGGTAACAGGTTTTGACATTATTTTCTTCTGGGTTGCCCGCATGATCATGATGAGCATGCACCTGACCGGCCAGATTCCGTTCAAGTTTGTTTATGTACACGGCCTTATCCTTGATGCCAACGGCCAGAAAATGAGCAAATCCAAAGGCAATACACTTGATCCGGTTGACCTGATTGACGGCATTGAGCTTGAACCCCTGGTAGCCAAGCGCACCAGTGGCCTGATGAACCCCAAACAAGCCGCGAAAATCGAAAAAGAAACCCGCAAGGAATTTCCTGACGGCATTGAGGCATACGGCGCCGATGCCCTGCGCTTTACCATGGCCGCTTACGCCACGCTTGGCCGCAACATGAACTTTGATCTCAAGCGCTGTGGAGGTTATCGCAATTTCTGCAACAAGCTATGGAATGCCTCCCGTTTTGTACTCATGAACGTGGAAGGTCATGATCTGTCTGGCAAGGACGGCGTTGAACTCTCTTTTGCCGATCACTGGATTCTTTCCCAGTTGCAAAGAACACTGGCCGAAGCAGAGAAAGGCTTCAAGGATTTCCGCTTCGACAACATCGCCAACGCCATTTACCACTTTGTCTGGGATGAATACTGCGACTGGTATGTGGAACTGGCCAAGGTCCAAATCCAGCAAGGCACACCCGCCCAACAATGCGGTACCCGTCAAACCCTGATCAACGTTCTGGAAACCATCTTGCGTCTGGCCCATCCCATTATTCCGTTCATTACCGAGGAGTTGTGGCAAAAAGTGGCCCTGATCGCTGGTAAACGCAAGGCGAATGAAACCACTTCCATCAGCATACAACCTTATCCCCTTCCAGACTCCCAACAGATTCACGAGCAAGCCGAAGCCTCATTGAAGCAATTAAAGGCACAGGTAGAAGCCGTTCGTGCCCTGCGTGGTGAAATGAACCTGTCTCCTGCACAGAAAGTACCCCTGTACGCCCAGGGAAATGCCTCTTTACTTGCCCGCAATGCTCCTTATTTGCAGGCACTGGGCAAATTAAGCCAGGTTGATATCGTTAATGAACTGCCCGATTTGGGAGCACCAGTACAAATTCTTGAAGACACTCACCTGATGCTCAACGTTGAGATTGATGTTGAAGCGGAGCTGGCGCGTCTGGACAAAGAGGCCAAACGTCTGGAAAACGAAATCGCAAAAGCCAATGGCAAATTGGGGAATGAGAAATTCGTGGCCCGCGCCCCTGCTGCTGTCATTGAGCAGGAAAAAGAAAGGCTGGCCAACTTTAGCGAACTGTTGACCAAAATCAACGAGCAAAAAAATCGTCTCGCAAAATAAAACCACACTCAATAGAATGCCCGTCAGGGCATTCTATCCTGACTTTTATATACCCTTAAACAAAAACCCCAGGAAACCGAAGGATGTCCGGTTTCCTGGGGCCAATTCAATAAAAAACAATAGCCTGTTAATGTTTACAGCTTATTAGTTTTGGCTTTTCGCAAATCTTTCCGCACTGGCCACGATTTCGGCTTTGGCGGCCTCAACACCGTCCCAACCTTTAACCTTGACCCACTTGCCTGGCTCCAGATCTTTGTAGTGCTCAAAGAAATGCTGGATACGCTTGAGTTCTTCTTCAGGCAAGTCTTCAGGAGACTTGATATTACGATAAACCGGATAGAGTTTGTCTACGGGAACAGCCAGCAATTTAGCATCACCACCGCCTTCATCATCCATGTGCAAAACGCCAATGGTACGGCATTTGATAACGGCACCTACCTGAATCGGGAAAGGCGTCATGACAAGCACGTCAACCGGATCACCATCATCAGAAATGGTTTGTGGGATATAGCCATAGTTGCATGGATAATGCATAGCCGTCATCATGAAGCGATCAACAAACACAGCGCCTGTGTCTTTATCCACTTCATATTTTACTGGGTCGGCATTCATTGGAATTTCAATAACCACGTTGAATTCATCTGGTAATTTTGAACCTGCTGGCACACGATCTAAACTCATAAAATGACCTTTAAAGATTAAAAGAAATATTAACTATTTTCTACCTTGTTTTTCGGCTTCATAACCCGGTATGGGTGCAGTATCAAAATACTCATCCGCCTGATAATCGTCATTGGCATCTGCCGAAACTTTTGTTGACATTAGACGATCATCCAGGTTATCAAGCTTTTTCCTGTCGGGCGGACCATCCGGATCTTCGGTAGTATCGGCCGCCGGTAGAATACTATCATTATTTAATACAGGTAATGCCGACGTAGCCGCTGAAGCAATACGCCAATGCTTAATGGCATCCTGGGCGCGCCCAAGACGGTCATACAACGTTCCCAGCAATGCATGGGTCTGGGCTTCTTCACGCGACACCCCAACCTCTTGGCCAGCCTCTGTGGCAGCCATTTCACTGCGAATAGCCAGACTGCGTGTGAGGTAGCGTTCAGCCTGCCCCCACAACTGCCCCTTCAGGCACAAATAACCAAGTGCCGTTAACAACTCAGGATTGTTCCCATCCTTTTTCAGCCAGCCCTGCGCCATCGCCAATCGTTCCTGAACCGACCCACCTGCAGTTTGCACATACATTTTAAGCAAGCGGGCATCTTTTGTAACAGCCCAGGCCTCTTCAAGCACCTTGCCTGCATTTTTATTATCACCACCGGCCTCAAAGCGTGCAGCGGCCGCCATTGCGACCAAGGGCATTGTTTTCTCATCACCACTCAGGCTTTTCCAGACATATTGCCACTCTTCAGGAGCTGCATGATTAATTCTGCCCGCTGCCGCATGCTCTATCAGCCTGAGTGCCTCAAAACGGTCAACCCGACCTTTTTTAAGCATAATCCGGGCCAGGGGCAACAGCTTTTCATTACTACCTGTTTGCTTGTAAGCACGTAACAACAGTTTCTGGATATGTTCCTGGTTACTGCCATTGGCCGTATCCAACGCCTCCAATAATGCCTGTGCCTGTCTGGACTCTCCCTGATCCAGCAGCAACTCGGCCTTGACCGTAGCAGTTGCTTCGGCAAGACGGGGAAAATGCCTGGACTTGTTTTCAGCCAGCAACAAGAGTTTATCGCGTTGCTCATGGTGTCCGGACATGTGAGCCGCCTTGGCCGCAGCCAGGCTGGCAATGGCCTGGCGCGAAGGATTATGGCTATGATTAAAGAGGCGGGTGAAATCTTTTTCAGCGGAGTCAGCCCGACCCTCAATCAACTCAAGCCACCCCTTTTCAAGCAGAGTGACATCTTTACTGGTATGGCGCCTAACCCGCCATTGCTTGAAACTGGTTGGTGAATTGCTTAAGGTGGCTATCAAGCGAACCAGCAAATAAACAAACACAAAAGCGATAATCAGCAGAAAAACGCCGGTAGTCAGGGAAACCGTACGACGCTCATCACCGGTTACAAGCATAAAATAGCCGCTTGAATCTTTGATAATCAGTGCAAAACCCACAGCAAGCGCGAGCAGCACAAGTAATTTTAAACCTGTCCTCATGGCTTACTCCTGCGGGTTGCCCAGATTGATGATCTGGTTTCTGGTTTCCTCAATGGCTTTCACACTATGAGTAATTTGTGGCAATTGAGGCCTCACAGGGGTTGCCAATAAGGTACGGGTCAACTCAAGTGCCTGACGTGTGGCGGGTGCATCCTGGTTATAGTATTTAAGCAAGCCTGCCTGTACTGACTCAAGAGAGCTGGTCCAGATTCCCTGCTGGGCATTCAGCAACCCCTGCTGTGCAAATCGCAAATCGAGCTTGAGATTGTTCTTAAGCGCGGCAGCCTGTCCTGCCGAAATCAGGGCAACCGTTGGATCATCAAGTTTTTCAACCCGAACCAGTCCTCCCAAATCTGATTTCAGCAGACCCAGAGCCTGTGAAGGCCAGGACTGGATCTCGTCCCAGGCTTTTTCATACCAGCTCAAATCCTGGCTGACACTGGTCTGAACCTCAGCCTCACTGGAAACAGCATGTGTTTGCACCGGCAAGACGGTTGACAAATGATCAACCCGATCGGGTGAAATGAGCGGTGCCTGATCGAGCAACTCGATTAACTTGCCCACTTCCTTGAAAAGCGTATCCGTATTCATGATTGGCGCTGATTTAAGCATCACGATATCGGAAGAAACGGCACCGGCAAGCCCAGCCAGAATGGGACTGTTTGCACGCAATATGGTTTGCTGCGCCATTTCCAATGCACGAATGGCATTGGGTAAGTTACCGGCAATGCTTAACTCGTTATCAGCCGATTGCACCAAGCGGGAAACATCATTGACAACGAACAGGCTAACATCAACGTCTGCCCGGTTCAGTCGTTGTTCCAGCAATTCGGCATACTGCGCCTGCATTTGCTGCAACTCGGTTTTCAGCTGATTAATCTGTTCAGTTTGCCGGTCAAGTTGTGCCTTAAGTCCGTCATCCTGCTCACTTTCATTGCCGGCCTTTGCATCTGCATGAACCACCTCCGTTTCATTGACCGCTGATACGGCCGTAGCGGCATCGCTTTGAGCTGCATGTTGCGCCGTTTCAGCCGAGGCACTTTCTTCTGCTGAATCAATGGATTTTACCTGCTGCGACGTACTTGACTCATTTGTTACCACCTCTTCAGCGCCTGACGGAGACTGAGGAGCAACACCATCTTGTGTGGACACAGATTCAGTCTGTGTCGCTACCACGGAATTGCTTACGCTATCAGCCTGCCCTGGACTTTTTTCTGCCTGGTTAGCGTCTGATTGCGCTTCGGGTGTTGACGCTGTGGAAACGGATCCAGACTGATCGGAAAGTGCTGCTGTACGCGAAGCGGAGTTACCTTTTGACCACTTGCTGCCGATTTGGGATTGCTGGGTCATGTAAACGGCCCCACCCACTACAGCCGCCAGCACAACGGCCGCCGTACCAAACACTTTTTTATTAATACCAGACTTTTGACCTGAGGTTGAAGCCGATGACGCAGACTTCTCAGCAGAGATAGATGGTTCATGCCCGACGTCGTCGGAGGCAACCACAGGCGTTACATTATCTGTCTGATTATTATGTTGATTTTCTTCTGGCGTATTCAATGCTTTAGGGTCTGAAGATTGAATACTTTCCTGTTTTTTTTCATCCATGCTTTTTGATCCCTTGCTGAGATTATGGTTTTTAGAATGTAAATGATGGCGTGCTTGCTTCTTTTTCATAATCGCATTGTAGTGGAAGATGACGGCAATTTTACTTAAGAAGTGGTTAACATCTCAAATATTGACTCATCACTTGGTTGACATATATTAATGACAACCCTCTTTTCAGGCAAATTTTCCTGAAACGCCCCCCCTTTTAAATGCGCCTGAATCCGAGCGCCAATTCTTGGATGAGTAACCAAAAAATGGTGTCTCAGGCAATATTGAACAAGCTGATATCGTTTTAGCTCATCAAATATGCTATCGACACTTTCCTTACTGGTTAACAACCAGCTTATTGGCTTACTGGATTGCAACAGCGATATCATTGCTTTACTTTCAGATGGCGTCCATACCCGGGGCTTTCTTTCATACACCGGCAAAAAATCAACCTGTACCTTAGCAGCCCGCAACTGTTCAGCAAGCCACTGACGACCGCTCTGACCACGAACCACCAGAACCCGGTTAAACTTCTCAAGACCTATTTTAAGCAATTCATCAAAAAAAGCTTCCGAATCCTGATTTTCAGCATTGGGAGCCGGATGAATGATTCGACTGGCAGAAACACCCAGCTTTTGCAAAACATTGGCCGTTGCCATGCCAACAGCACCTGCATAAAGACCCGCCGGCCAGGAGCGGTGATGTTGTGCCAGCATTTCAAAAAAGACCTGCACCGCATAGCCGCTAACAAAAAACACCAGATGATAGGCAGCAAGATTGGGAAGCTCCCCTGCCCTTAAAGACAAGGGAAAGCGTTCAATGGCGGGAAGTTCTGTAACCTGATAACCCGCCGCGGCAAGCAATGATTGTAATGATGCGTTTTTTCCTGCCGGGCGGGTAAGAATAATATGTCTGTTCATGTTTTCTTGCCAATCAAGAGTCAAGAAAACACAATTAATTATTCAACAATGCAGCTAAAATTTTATCAGCGCCAGCCTGATGTAACTCTTTGGCCACATCCAGTCCCAGCTGCCCTGCCAGCTCAATCGGACCCGTGCTTTGCGCACGCAATACCCGGGTACCATCCGGCAAAGCGACAAACGCCTGAATGGTAAGATTTTGGCCAGTGATAACGGCATGCGCAGCCAAAGGCACCTGGCAAGACCCCCCCAGGAATGATGAGACGGCCCTTTCTGCCGTTACACATGCCAGCGTTTCCGGACAAGACAGGGGTTGTAAAGCTGCCAGCACATCGGAACGGGATTCCAGAATCTCGATACCGAGCGCTCCCTGCCCGGCTGCCGGCAGACTATCCTCTATGGACAGAAAACTGCGGATTCTTTCAGGCAGACCAAGACGCTGCAAGCCAGCTGCCGCCAGGATAATTGCATCGTATTCGCCGTTATCCAGCTTGCCCAGACGAGTATCAA
This sequence comes from Advenella sp. EE-W14, assembly GCF_012923605.1. Classification (NCBI taxonomy): domain Bacteria; kingdom Pseudomonadati; phylum Pseudomonadota; class Betaproteobacteria; order Burkholderiales; family Alcaligenaceae; genus Advenella; species Advenella sp. EE-W14. The sequence goes on from NZ_JAAVNG010000010.1 coordinate 55,146, forward strand.
GATTGCCACGCAACGGCTTTACAACCAGATGCGGGAAATTGGCCCTGATTTGCGACTCACGACGCAGGCTGGAAGTGCCCACTACTGCACCTTCGGGCAAGTCGGCCAGCTTTGCATATTTATTGGATACAAATGCGTCACGTGGGTCTGCACGGTCCATGACAACCGCCAGCTGAAATGGCGAGCCAAGATCCATAGGTACATCTTTAAGGGAATGTACGGCCAGATCGGCCCGACCATCAAGCAAGGCAGTTTCAAGCTCCTTGACGAACAGCCCCTTGCCACCCACTTTTGACAGGGTGCGATCAAGAATCTGGTCGCCCCTGGTGGTCATAGTCAGTAGTTCAACACGGCAAGCGGGATACAATGCCTGCAACTTAGCCTGTACAAACTCGGCCTGCCATAAAGCCAGACGACTGGCACGAGTAGCGATAATCAATTTTTCAGGATGTACTGACATTGCTGATTCCTATTTAAAATAATTGGCAAGGACAGCAATAACAATACCGATAACCGCAAGGGCAAACAAAAGTTGCAACAGGGTAAATTTAGGTTTTTGTGACATGTTTTTAACTGACTATCCTTAAAATAAATACGTACTTATTCAGCCTTTTCAGATGATGCATCAGCCTTTCGCATGGCAATAAGCTTACCAACGATCATGACCAGCAATGCACAACCGATCTGGGCAGTATACTTGATTGTGGCCGAAGATTCGGCACCACCGAGGAAGGTATTTTGAATATACATATCACTCACAAACATGCCACCAGCCAACCAGCCCAGCAAGCCGGCACCAAACATAATAACCAGCGGGAATTTGTCAATAATTTTCAGGACGATTGTACTGCCCCAGATAATAACAGGCACACTGACCAGCAAACCGAAAATCACATAAGCGGTCTGGTGATCGGCATGAGCATTGGTGGCAGCACCGGCAATGGCAATGACGTTATCAAGACTCATGACAAAGTCTGCGATCAGAATGGTTTTAACCGCACCCCATACACTGCTGCTGGCCTGGATACCTTCACCGTGATCATCTTCGGGAATAAGCAGTTTGATACCGATCCACACTAGCAAAGCACCACCAACAAGCCTGAGAAATGGCACTTTCAACATTTCCATGGCAAATAAAATAAGGACCACACGCATGCCAATCGCGCCTACCGTACCCCAAAGAATACCTTTGATGCGCTGCGCCTTTTGCAGGTTTCGACAAGCCAGGGCGATAATAATGGCATTATCTCCGCCCAAAAGAATGTCGATCAGAATTATTTGGCCAATCGCGGACCAATGGATCTGTTGAAAAAACTCTAACATTTTTTTACCTATTGTCTTGTTAAGAACACAATTGATGGACGGCAAGAACGTGACGACCCGCCCAAAACAGCCTTAATGGCCAAATGCTGCCCCGTATTGAATCATGTATTGACTGCGTTTCCAAGGAAAACAGCAAATTATAATTCAGTTCAAGGTAGTTTTAATTTTGAATTGAAAAAGCCAACCTTATAAGCCCGGCAAACCAGCCTGTGTACAAACCGGATCTTCTCCTGCCAGGATGACAAGTACCTGCTTACTATAGCGGCCTTTACAGCAAGTAAAAAACCGCCCATCAAAAATATTGATCGTGGCGGTTTTTTGTTGCGCTAAGACATATTACAGAATGGATTTCAGCAATTTGCCCATTTCAGAAGGATTGCGGGTTGTACGAATGCCACAAGCTTCCATTACTTCAAGTTTGGCATCTGCCGTATCGGCACCACCGGAAATCAGGGCACCAGCGTGACCCATGCGTTTTCCTGGAGGCGCTGTAACGCCAGCAATAAAGCCAACGATTGGTTTATTCATATTGTCTTTGGCCCACAATGCAGCATTAACTTCATCGGGTCCACCAATTTCACCAATCATGATAACCGCTTCAGTTTCAGGGTCATCGTTAAACATTTTCAGGATATCGATGTGCTTCAGGCCATTGATGGGGTCACCACCAATACCGACCGCTGCAGACTGGCCCATACCCAATTCGGAAACCTGTGCAACGGCTTCATAGGTTAATGTACCGGAACGGCTAACAATACCGATTTTACCTTTACGGTGAATGTGGCCAGGCATAATACCAATCTTGATTTCATCAGGAATGGTCAAGCCCGGGCAGTTAGGGCCCAACAACAGGGTTTTCTTGTTTTCAGCGCGCATGCGGTTGCGTAGTTCAAGCATGTCACGAACAGGAATACCCTCGGTGATGCAAATAGCCAGATCCAGGTCGGCTTCGGCAGCCTCCCAGATGGCGGCGGCGGCACCTGCGGGTGGAACATAAATAACGGAAACAGTAGCGCCGGTTTCTTCCTTGGCTTCTTTAACGGAAGCGTAGATGGGAACACCCTCGAAATCTTCGCCGGCACGTTTGGGGTTTACACCAGCGACAAAGGCTTCTTTACCATTACCATATTCACGGCACATACGTGTGTGAAACTGACCGGTTTTACCTGTAATACCCTGGGTAATGACTTTTGTGTCTTTATTGATAAGAATAGACATTGATGAGTTCCTTACTTACTTGGCAGCTTCAACAACTTTGGTTGCTGCTTCGGCCATTGTGTCAGCACTGATAATAGGCAGACCTGAATCTTTCAGCATTTGCTTGCCCAGTTCCTCGTTGGTTCCTTTCATGCGAACAACCAGAGGCACATTCAGGTTTACCGCACGGCATGCGGCAATAACGCCTTCAGCGATCACATCACAACGCATGATACCGCCAAAGATATTAACCAGAATTGCTTTCACGCCTTCGTTTTTCAGCATGATCTTGAACGCTTCGGTTACTTTTTCTGCCGTAGCACCACCGCCCACGTCAAGGAAGTTTGCGGGTTCGCCACCAAACAGCTTGATGGTATCCATGGTCGCCATGGCCAGACCGGCACCGTTTACCAGGCAACCGATATTGCCGTCGAGCTGAATGTAAGCCAGATCAAACTTGCTGGCTTCGATTTCAGCCGGATCTTCCTCATCAAGATCGCGGTAAGCCACGATTTCAGGCTGACGAAACAAGGCGTTTGAATCGAAATTGAATTTGGCATCCAGGGCAATGATATCGCCTGAACCGGTCAGGATCAGGGGGTTGATTTCTGCCAGGGATGCATCGGTTTCGCAATACACTTTGTACAGTTTCTGGAACTCGGCTGCCGCTTTGCCCACAGACTCTTCTGGCACACCAATCCCACGCGCCAATTCTGCTGCTTCCTCATCGGTCAGACCGGTAGCGGGATCAACAAATACTTTCAGGATTTTCTCAGGCGTTTTCTCGGCAACTTCTTCAACATCCATGCCGCCTTCGCTGGAAGCCATTACACAAACACGTTGGGTAGCACGATCGGTAACGATACCCACGTAGTATTCTTTTTTAATGTCAGCCCCCTCTTCAATCAGAAGACGGTTGACTTTTTGACCTTCCGGGCCAGTCTGGTGTGTAACCAGTTGCATACCCAAAATTTCAGAAGATAACTGACGCACCTCATCGATGGAACGGGCCAGCTTAACGCCACCACCTTTACCACGGCCACCAGCGTGGATTTGAGCTTTCACAACCCAAACCGGGCCGCCCAGTGTTTCTGCCGCCTTAACAGCCTCGTCAACAGAGAATGCGGGAATACCGCGAGGTACGGTAACGCCAAACTTCCTTAGAAGTTCTTTACCTTGATACTCATGGATCTTCATGTATTACCTATATAGATGTAGGAAAAAATAAAATACCCCGCTTGCGCAGGGGACCACCATCAATTGATCTTGCCCGTTTCCCGATTTTCATTGACGTACCACTCGGGATAAAACTCTTTTACCACAGGTGAAGTTAAAGCCAGGGCATGACAACCTTCAAGCTGGAAAGGCTTTTTACCCGACTGTGCTTCTTTCCGATTACGGGACACCGACAGACTTTGAACAAAAACCGTGGGTAATAGTACAACAAGTTCGGACATATGAGTACAACCAGACGTTCGGGAAAAGCGTTCCTTGACCGCATTACGAAAATTTCTTAGTAAATGCAAGCCAATCAGGCCCTTGTAAGCCTTTTCAATTGCCGAACAGTTTTGCTCATAAGGTGCATCATCATAATGTGCCCGGGCATCACGCACTTCTCCATCTTCCGAGACCAGAAGGCAGATTGTCATGTTATGCACTGGAGAACCCGCCACTTTGATACTGCCATTGCGTTTGGGAAAATCGTAAGCCTTGACATCAAGCAGGGTTGCTTCCAGCTCCCACAAACCATCCTCCCTTAAAAAGGAATTCATTTCTATTTTTCGAGTGTGAATAGGTTTGCGGCTTACGGAGGAATCAAACGACATTATGGACGAATTCAAGAACAATTGATGAATGATTGCGGAAAGTATAACTTACCCGTAAATTATCATACATGAATTCTTAAATTCGTCGTTTATTTCTAGGGTTTACCCTAATTAAAACCAAATTAATAATCTATTGCAACCTTAATACCTTGGCAGCCTCAACCATTTTTTCCAGTGCCGCACGGGTTTCCGGCCAGTCCCTTGTCTTCAGGCCACAATCAGGGTTGACCCACAAACGCGCCCTGTCTATTTTTTCCGAGGCCTTTTGCATTAATTGAATCATCCAGTCCGTATCGGGAATATTGGGAGAATGAATATCATAAACACCCGGACCAATTTCATTGGGGTAATGAAACTGCTCAAAGGCAAGTAGCAACTCCATATTGGAACGGGAGGTTTCGATGGTGATCACATCGGCATCCATCGCCGCAATGGCTTCAATAATGTCATTAAATTCCGAATAACACATATGCGTATGGATTTGCGTCGCATCCCGAACACCAGAAACAGACAGCCGAAACGCATCAACCGCCCAAGCCAGGTAAGCCTGCCACTTGCACTTGCGCAATGGCAGCCCTTCGCGAAACGCGGGCTCATCAATCTGGATAATATGAATACCCGCCTTTTCAAGATCCAGGATTTCCTCACGTAATACCAAGGCCAGCTGGCGACATGTTTGTTCTCTTGGCTGATCATCACGCACAAATGACCATTGCAGCAACGTGACAGGACCAGTCAACATACCTTTCATGGGTTTGTTCGTTAGGGATTGAGCATAAGCCGTCCATTCAACCGTCATTGGCATAACCCGGGCCACATCACCATAAATAAGCGGTGGTTTTACACAGCGTGAACCATAACTTTGTACCCAGCCATTTTCGGTAAAGGCATAGCCGGCCAGAAGCTCACCAAAATACTCAACCATATCATTGCGTTCAGGCTCTCCATGAACCAGGACATCCAGCCCGACCTCTTCCTGGAAAGCCACCACTTTAGCAATCTCTTCCTTGATGGCTGCCTCATATTTTACATCGCTCAACCCACCCTGCTTCCAATCACGACGTAATGCCCTGATGTCTGCCGTTTGCGGAAAAGAACCGATCGTGGTGGTTGGGAACAAAGGCAAGCCCAATGCAGCCCGCTGTTTTTTCATGCGCTCATTAAAAGGCGTCCGGTCACGGCTAATTGACACGGATTGAGCCAGTTGCTGCTGCACCGCCGGGTTATGAATTCGCCTGGATGTTTTCCTGTTTTCAAGCGCCTGATGTTGCCTGGCCAGAAACGCTTCAATCGCGGGCGTTTGGCGCTTATCCAGAACCGCCGCCAGAGCGTTTAATTCTTCAAGTTTCTGGCGTGCAAAAGATAGCCAGGATTTCAGTTCGTCATCAAGCTTTTTTTCAGAAGCCAGATCCACCGGCACATGCAATAAAGAGCAAGACGGCGCCAGCCATAAATTTTCACCCAACTTTTCTTTTAGCGGCTGTAAACGGACTGCAGCGGCATCAAGATCAGTACGCCAGATATCACGGCCGCTGACAATCCCCGCCGACAGAACCTGCCCTGGCTGAAGAATATCCGCAATGGCTTGCAAATCGTCATTGCCACGGACCAGATCCACATGCAAACCGTCAACCGGCAAGTGGCCGGCCAGGGCCAGATTGTCATCCAGACTCTCAAAATAAGTGGCTAGCAGAATCCTCAGTTTTTGTTGCACCAATTTCGCATAAACGAGTTTGAAGGCATCTTTCCAGGCCTGAGGCAACTCCAGCGTCAGGATAGGCTCATCAATCTGCACCCATTCAACACCCTGCTCTTGCAAGCGTGTCAGCACTTTTTCGTAAACCTCCAGCAAAGCGGGAATCAAGGCCAGCTTGCGCTCATCACTGGCGCCATTGTTGAAGTCCTCTCCTTTGCTTAACCACAAATAGCTTAGCAAACCCGGAATAACCGGCTTGACCTGATGTCCTGCGGCAAGGGCCTCGTCAACCTGATCAAACAGGGAGCTGCGGGCAATGCGGAACGTCTGCCCTGCTTCCAGTTCGGGGACGATATAGTGATAGTTGGTATCAAACCACTTGGTCATTTCGCATGCTGCGGTGGGCTCTCCGGTAGGCGCTCTGCCCCGCGCCATTCTGAATAAAGTATCCAGCCCGGTTTCCTGCTGGGCATCTTGTGCAAAACGGGCAGGAACGGCACCAATCAATGTGCTCCACTCCAGAATCTGGTCATACCAGGAAAAATCGCCCACTGGCAATAAGGATACACCGGCATCCGCCTGCTGCTGCCAATGTTTTTTTCTTAGTCCAAACCCAACCGCCTCAAGTTCCTGGGCATTGATTTGTCCGCGCCAGTATTGTTCCAGCGCTTTTTTCAATTCCCTTTGGACACCAATCCTGGGGAAACCCAAGTTATGAATAATAGTCATATAAATCCTAAATAGCATGAATGTTTATCAAGTATCTGGATTTTGCCTTACAATTAACATGAATATATCTCTAAATTCTTAAAATAACATGAGAGTTTTTAATATTAATGCATAAGCAATTGATTTATTTACTTATTTTTAATTGCATAAACGAATAGTCTTGTTTGAAAAAATCGACACATGCTTGAAATAAAACATCTGGAAACGCTAACCGCAATTCGTAATTTTGGCAATCTCCAAGAGGCGGCTGACCATCTTTCAGTCACCCAATCCGCCCTGTCACACCAGTTGCGCGACCTTGAAAACAGGCTGGGCACAACGGTCCTGAACCGACGAACCCGGCCGGCCAGATTAACCACCGCCGGATTACGTATACTTGCGCTGGCCGATGATATTTTGCCAAAGGTAAAATCTACTGAAAGGGAATTGCAAAAACTGGCCGCAGGCAATACCGGCAGACTGCATCTGGCCATTGAATGCCATTCCTGCTTTGAGTGGCTTATGCCCGCTCTTGATGCATACAGGCAACAATGGCCCCACATTTCACTGGATTTGTCAGCGGCATTTTCTTTTGCCCCTTTTCCTGCCCTGCGGCGGGGTGACCTGGATCTGGTCATCACTTCAGACCCTGTGCGCTCGGAAAACATTGATTACCTCCCGCTTTTCAAGTATGAACTGGTGGTTGCCGTCTCTGCAGACAATCCGCTTTCAAAAAAGCGATACATCAGGCCACAAGACCTGGCCGACCAGATATTAATTACTTATCCGGTTGAAAAAAACCGGCTGGATATTTACCATACTTTTCTTGACCCCGCCGACGTAGAGCCCGCTGCCACCAGAACCGCAGAATTAACGCCTATGATTATCCAGCTGGTGAACAGTAACCGGGGCGTTGCCGCCCTACCTAACTGGACATTGAGCGATTATGTCAGGCAGGAATGGCTTAAGACTTGCCATTTAGGTGACCCACCAGGCATTTGGCAAACATTGTATGCCGCCGTACGCAGCGAAGACACTAATGCTGCTTATATCCAGGCTTTTTTAACATTAGCCAGGGAAATATGCTTTAAAAACCTATCAGGCATTAGAACCTAATAGATTCAGTTTGAAATTTTGTGGTCACAATGGTAAGTTATACCTATTATAAATAATAGAAAGATCTCTTGACGATGTAAAAGGTATCCATTTCCAGTATTACACAGTGCCTTTCATCTCTTTAGGCTCTGTGCTCTTTAATTCGTTGTTTTCTTTATCTACGCTAAAGGAAAGCTCATGAAACACCAGGAGTTAACAGAAGCAGCACATTCAAAAACAATCAATAACAAGTCATGCGAATACCTTAGTCAACTATTGGCCAGCGCAAACATAACCATAAACGGGAAAAATTCATGGGATATCCAGATTCATGACCCCAAAGCGGCCGACCTGATTCTGGCACAAGGTAGCAAAGGACTGGGCGAAAGCTATATGGCAGGCATGTGGGATTGCCAGCGAATTGACGAACTGATCTGTCTGATCCTGCATAGCAAACTGGATGCCAAAATAAAAAGCTTAAGTACCTTATGGTACAGTTTGCGTGCCCAAATCCTTAACCATCAAACCCGTACCCGCGCATGGGAAGTAGGCGAAACCCACTATGACATAGGCAATGATTTTTTTGCCAAAATGCTGGACCCCTACATGACTTATACCTGCGGCTACTGGGACAAGGCCAACAATCTGAACGACGCCCAATTGGCAAAACTGGATCTGGTTTGCCAAAAGCTGGATTTGAAACCCGGTATGCACGTTCTGGATATTGGTTGCGGATGGGGCAGTTTCATGCGCTATGCCGCAGAAAATTATGGTGTTACCTGTACAGGGGTCACCATTTCGAAAGAACAGGCGGAGTATGGCCAGCAATTATGCCAGGGATTGCCCGTTACGTTTCGGCTGGAAGACTACCGCGACCTGAATGAACAATATGATGCCATTGTCAGTCTGGGCATGTTCGAACATGTTGGACGTAAAAACTACCGTACCTATTTTGAGGTAGCCCGTCGCAACCTGAAAGAAGACGGTCTTTTTCTGCTGCATACCATTGGCGGGCAAATCCGGGACCATCACCCCGATCCATGGATTGACAAGTATATTTTCCCCAATGGAGAAGTGCCTGTGCTTGGACAGATCTCCGACTCACTGGAGTCCCTGTTCGTGATAGAAGATGTTCACAATTTTGGGGCGGATTACGATAAAACACTCATGGCATGGCATGCCAACTTCGAAAAACACTGGCATGAATTCAAAGACCAGTATTCCCAGCGTTTTTATCGCATGTGGCGTTATTATTTATTGGTTTGTGCCGGCTCATTCCGGGCACGTTCGAATCAATTATGGCAGATTGTGCTGTCACCGGAAGGCGTCAAAGGAGGTTACCGCCGACCCAGGTTATAAACCACCTGAGGCCGGCAATAACCGGTCACGCCCATTTCTCAGGACTCAAATACCGCGATGGATTCCACATGCGCGGTATGCGGGAACATATTGATAACCCCCGCTGATACCAGCCGGTAAGCACCATTTTCAACCAGCACGCCTGCATCCCTGGCCAGGGTGGCAGGGTTACAGGACACATAAACGATACGTTTGGGTCTTTCATGTGACTCAAGCTGCACCAGTGCCCTGGCAACCTCCAACGCCCCCTCGCGGGGTGGATCAATAAGCATACGGTCAAAATAACCCAAGTTACGCAACCATTGAACATCCACCTCAAACAGGTTAAGGGTTGAAAAACTGGTTTTACTTTCCAGACCATGGTCTTTTGCGGCTTCAAGCGCCCTGTCTGTCAAGGTTTTGCTACCCTCGATACCCACCACTTCTTTGGCTTGGGTTGCCAAAGGTAAGGTAAAGTTACCCAATCCGCAAAACAAATCAACCACCCTGTCCCGGGATTGCACATTTAGCAAATTAAGTGCCCTGGCAATAAGAGCCCTGTTAATCTGATGGTTAACCTGGGTAAAGTCGGTAGGCTTATAAGCCATACGCAGACCAAATTGCGGAAGGGTATAAGCCAATTTACCGGCATCTTTTTCATGTAAGGGCTTAACCGTTTCAGGCCCTTTCGATTGAACCCACCAGATAATATTATGTTTATCCGCAAACTCATCCAGCAAGGCTAAATCATTACCGTTGAACGGGTCCATGTGCCGTATGGTTAACACGGTCGTACCATCACCAATCGCCACTTCAATCTGAGGCACCCGCTCACGCACACTTAAACTGCCAACAAGCACGCGTAATGGTACCAGCAAATCAGAGACATGTTTCGGCAAAATATGGCATTCGGTCATATCCGCCACATAACCGCTTTTGCGCTCATGAAACCCAACCAGAACCGTGCTTTTTTTTCTGACATAACGCACCGATAAGCGCGCACGGTAACGATACCCCCAATCGGGCCCGTGCATGGGTGCCAGCACCTGTGGAATTTTAAGTTTTGAGATATGCTGGAAACAATCTTCCAGGGCACGTTGCTTGACAGCAACCTGCGTGGACGTATCAAGGTGCTGCATGGCACAGCCACCGCACATGCCAAAATTGGGACAACGGGGCTTGACCCTTAAGCTGGACGCTTTCAAGATCCGCTCCGTGCGCGCAATTTCATAAGAGGGTTTCTTTCTTAGAATAGTGGCCTCAACCACCTCGGTGGGAAGCGCCCCTTGGACAAAAATGGTTTTTCCTTCACGACGTGCGATGCCACGTGCCTCAAGATCCAATGATTCTATAGACAATACTTCAGACATGACTGTTCCAATCCAAACGAAGCACCTATTGTAAATTCAAGCATGACACAAATGGACAATGTCATGAAAATCATAAAAAAATCCCGGTTAAAGAACCGGGATAAGAGAGAGGATAGATACTAAGCGGTACAACTATTCAGTCAATCAGGCCTTTGTTTCAGCCTGTTCAGCTGGAGCCTGTTTGGCTCTGTTTTCCTTACGTTGCTCACGTTTTTCCTGACGATCTTTACGACGCTCCTGCATTTTCTGGGCTCGTTCCTGATAGTATTTACCTACCGTAGACTGCTGTTCAGGTGTGAAACTTTCCCACAAAACCAGCCATTGAGCCTGGTGCGCATCACGTTTTTCCTGCATGGCGGCACGCAATTCTTTCTCGGCTTCCAGCAAGGCTTTAGGATCAAGCTTGCCAGACTCTATTTGCTGCTTGCGAAGATCAGACACTTTCTTGAACGTATCGCGATGTTCGCCACGGGCCTGTTTTTTCGCATCCAGTGCAGCTTGCAACTTGGCTTTTTGATCATCATTGAGTTTCAGGTCATCAACCAGTTTCTGATCAACAGGACCAAAACCGGGAATAACAATAGCGGCTTTGGCATTCATTTTTTGGCCATCATATTTATGATGACCACGCTCACCTTTGAATTGAGCCTTACCATCGCCCATTCTTTGACTTACGCCAGGACGGGTATCATCACCCTGGGGCTGGGCGCTGGCAATTGAAAATGTTGAGCCGATCGCCAAGGCTGTAGTAGCCACAGCAAGTGATTTAACAACGAATGAAGAAAGTGACTTAGCCATAATGGTGCTCCTTTGTATTAACTGATAACGTGAAGCCATTGTGAGCCATAACCCGTTTCAAACAAATTACACTTCTGGCGGAATATTTTCAATTGATTACCGGGGAGACAGGCGTTTGATATAAACGCCTCCCATTGATAGCCTGTTTTTATATATTCCAGACCGCCAGATACTCCTGCCAATGCGGAGCATTGATTTCCTCAAGGGTCTGCCGAACCAGCTCCACTTCACGGTCATAAGCAATCTTGTCTATTTCGCCGCGCATAAAACGAAAACGGCAATAAACCAGCCAGGTATTCACAACATCGGTCTCGCAATAGGCGCGCACCTCATCGGCCTTACCCGCCTGCCAGGCTGGCCAAACCTGCCCGCCATCCATACCCAGCTTACCGGGGAAGCCGCAAAGCTTGGCCAATTGATCTAATGGTGCATTGGCACGACCATTATATTTAGCCAGTAAATCCATCAAGTCTATGTGACGGGTATGATAGCGACTAATGTAATTATTGTATTTGAAATCACGATCTTCCTCACCCATATCCCAATACCGATGTGCCTGAATCCCGTGAATCAGGCTACGGTAATGCAATACCGGCAAATCAAAGCCATTGCCATTCCAGCTCACCAGCCTGGGGGTATAGCGCTCGATGGTTTTGAAAAAGCCATTGATGAGAGTCGCCTCATCATCGTCTGGTTTTCCCAATGTTTTAACCCTGAACCCGCTATCATCCCGAAAAACACAGCCAATCACCGCAATTTTTTGCAGATGAAGGGGAAAAAAATCAGAACCGGTTTCCGCTATCCGGATATCCGTGGCACGCTCAATGACTTCAGCATCGGGCATATCCGGTTCCCAGCCATTCAGGCTACGGAGTCCCTGTGCATCGGGAATGGTTTCAAGGTCAAAAACAAGAGTGGGAAGCATAAGCAATTTTTATTTTGGCAAGTAAGACAAGGGGTTGACCGGCTGGCCATTGCGACGGATTTCAAAATGCAAGCGTGGAGAAGTGGTATCAGACTGCCCGACCTCAGCAATTTTTTCACCTTTGCTGACTCTTTGTTTGTCTTTAACCAGCAATTTGCTGTTATGTGCATAAGCGGTAATAAAACCGTTACCATGTGAAATCAGGATAAGATTACCCAAGCCACGCAGGCCATTACCCACATATGAAACCGTTCCCGAAGCGGCCGCATAAACCGGATCGCCCATATTACCCGCAATATCTATACCACGGGTTGAGCTGGAATAACCGGTGATAATATTTCCCTTAAGTGGCCAGGTCCAGGAAACCAGACCTGCATCACTGGCCGTCGGTGCCGATGTTGACACACTGCCTGCAGAAGAAGCCTTGGCAGTGCGGCCAGCGGTGCTGGCCACACTTGAAGATGAAAGACGCAAACGTTGTCCCACCTCGAGTTGAGAAGGATCTGAAATATTATTCAGGGATTTCAGTTGGGCAACAGTCACGTTATGCCTACGGGAAATACCGTAAAGCGTATCGCCTCTTTGCACCACATATTCCCCGGCAGAAGCACCACCGCCACCACCCAGACTGGACACTGGCGCCTTTCCCGTACCGCTACAGCCAGCAAGTACTGCTGCCATAAACACGGTACCCAATAATAATGACTTTCTTCTGAACGAATGCATATTCATAATATCCAGTTTGCCAATTAAATTTAAGGCAAAAATTCTCCAACTAAGATTGTATACCTGACCGTAACGGAACGAAGCGCACTGCCTCCAGTTCTGTTCGATCCCAAGAGTCTTGTCCGGTTCTTTCTATCAGAACCAGTCTTTGATTACTGGTGCCCTCAGGGGCAATCAACCTGCCCCCCACGCTAAGCTGGGATAACAATACACCCGGAATTTCCATACCGGCAGCCGCGATGACAATCGCATCGAAAGGGGCATATGAAGGCAATCCAAGCATCCCGTCTCCGAAGGTAAGACTGACTTTGGAAACCAGTCGCAAATCACGCAAGTGCTCGCGCGCCATATCATAAAGGCCTTTTATCCTTTCTATGCTGTAAACAGCAGGAAACAAGTGAGCCATTACCGCGGCCTGATAACCGCAACCCGTCCCGATTTCCATCACTTTTCTCGGGTTTCTGTCTTCACACACAATGGAAAGCATTCTGGAAATAATCCAGGGTTGGGAAATGGTTTGGGAAAACCCAATAGGCAAAGCGGCATCTTCATATGCCCTGCTGGCCAAGCCCTGATCAACGAATATATGCCGCGGCACCGCCTGCATTGCCGCCAGTACCCGCGTATCCGTGATACCTTTTTGCTTCAGGCGTGTAACCATCTGGTGTCGCAATCTTTCCGAATTCAATCCGAGATTCATGGGACCTCCTGCTGTACCACCAGCCACGCCTGGCTTGAGCTGACTGGCGAAACCACTTTGTCCATAAGAAAAAGACTGGGCACCTGACAAAATCCGTGTATTGCTATTCGCAGGGGTAATTTTAATTTGATTTACCGCTGACGAACCGAATGGCGACGTTTTTTTTCCATCCCTAACATTTTTATTACCATAAACTACAAGATCGTCTATGGGTTTACGCATAAACCCTCCAGCCACTCATGGGTAATGCTTAATTCGTCATAATGCGTCAAATCAAGTCGCAAAGGAGTTACTGATATTTTTCCCTGTTTGATAATGCCAAAATCGGTATCACTGCCTGCATCGGCCACTTCACCGGTAGGACCAATCCAGTAAATGGTTTCCCCACTGGGGTTGGTTGCTTCAATAACCGGTTGGGAAGGATGGCGTCGCCCCAAACGGGCAACGCAAATGTTTTCAGGCTCATGCTTTGGCAACGGCGGGATGTTCACGCTAAGCAGGCAAGGGGCCTGGCGAGGCTGCGCCAGCTGATGCCTGACAATATGAACCGCGATTTCAACGGCGGCTTCAATGTGGGGCCAATTACGCTCTGTCAGGGAAAAAGCAATGGAAGGAATACCAAACAAATAGCCTTCGGTGGCCGCTGCAACCGTGCCTGAATACAGTGTGTCTTCACCAAGATTGGCACCATTGTTAATACCGGACACAACCAGATCAGGTTTATGCTTGAGGATGCCTGTCAGGGCAATATGCACACAATCGGAAGGCGTGCCATTGACATAGTAATACCCGTTGGCTGCCTGCCGCACGGTTAACGGACGAGTTAACGTTAATGAGTTGGAAGCACCGCTATGATTGGTTTCTGGTGCAATGACTATGACTTCCGCGAACGATCGTAGCGCCTCTGCCAGTAACTCAATGCCTTTTGCGTTATATCCATCATCATTAGAGACTAAAATTCGCTTCATATATTCCAAACCAGAAAAAGAACCCAATAAATGATGGGTTGGAAAACCTCAACCCCAAAATAAAAGTTGATTTACTTATTATTTTTTATCATCAGCCCATGGCATTTTAAAACAATATACCCCGAATGAACTTGTTTGAATTACATCTTGCAGATATTATCCAAAAAAATCATACATCGACTTAAAAACAAAAATTTTCCTGTTTATAATCTGCTCTTGATAAAAAGAAGGAATCCTGATGAACTCTATACTGGCCAGCATTCTTGCCATTATTTTAGCTTACCTGGCAGGGTCAGTCCCATTCGCCATTATTACCAGTAAATTATTTGGCCTGAAAGACCCCAGAACATTTGGCTCCGGCAATCCCGGAGCCACCAATGTGCTCAGGACCGGCAACAAACTGGCTGCCGCACTCACCCTGGTTGGGGATGCTTTCAAGGGATGGCTGGCGGTATATCTTGCCATTAAGTTTGCCCCGGAACTGGGTCTTACCGTCACTGGCATTGCGCTGGTTGCACTGGCTGTTTTCCTTGGGCATTTATACTCTATCTTTCTTAAATTCAAAGGTGGAAAAGGTGTGGCAACCGCTATTGGCATCCTGCTTGCCATCCAGCCCTGGCTGGCGCTGGCCACCCTGGCCACCTGGCTTATTATTGCCGTGTTTTTCAGGTATTCTTCTTTGGCAGCCATTGTAGCCGCCATTTTTGCACCCTTTTACTATTATGCCGGCAATCAGATAGCCTGGTATCGCCTGCCTGAAATTTTTTGGGTGATTTGCATTATTTCACTCATACTTATTTACAAGCACAAGAAAAACATTGCCAACCTGCTGGCAGGAACGGAAACCCGGCTGGGCCAGAAAAACAAGCAAAAAACCTAAACCTCGGCAAGATCCCAACGGGGCCTTACGCCAAACGCGTAGGCGCTGTTATTCAAGTCAACCAGCCCCGCCTTCACCCGTTCGGACGCGGCATGTGCAATCATGGCGCCATTATCAGTACACAGAGCCAGTGGCGGGAAAAACACCTGCCCCCCCTGTTTGGCCATCTCGCTACGTAAATAACTGCGCAATTGGCTGTTTGCCCCTACGCCACCCGCCACCACCAGCCTTTTCAACCTGGTTTTCTTCATGGCCTTGATCACCTTATAACCCAGTACATCCACAATCGCCTGCTGCGCTGAAGCGGCCAGGTTTGCCCTATCCTGCTCACCCAAAGGACCGGCCTGCTCTATTTTTCGCAGTGTTGTCAGCACCGCTGTTTTCAGACCACTGAAACTGAAATCCAGATCAGGGCTATGCATCATGGGGCGCGGCAGGGCATACGCGGCCGGATCACCCTTTTCGGCCAGTTTGGATAACGCAGGACCACCAGGATAAGGTAGGCCCATGAGTTTGGCCGATTTATCAAAAGCCTCTCCGGCCGCATCATCAAGGGTTTCTCCCAGGAGCTCATACTGCCCAACCCCATTGACCCGCATAATTTGTGTATGCCCACCGGAAACCAGCAAGGCAACAAAAGGGAATTCAGGGACCTCTTCAGCCAGCATGGGCGAAAGCAAATGCCCTTCCAGGTGATGAATGGGGATCGCGGGCAAACTATGTGTCCAGGCAAAAGCCTGTGCCATCGATGCACCAACCAGCAAAGCACCGGCAAGACCCGGGCCCGCTGTATAGGCAACCGCATCAATATCCTTGATGGTCAAACCCGATTTTTCAAGAACCTCACGGGTTAACGGCAAGACACGCCGGATATGGTCACGTGAGGCCAGCTCGGGCACCACACCACCATAAGCCTGGTGCATGGCAATCTGGCTATGCAAGGCATGTGCCAGCAAACCTTTCTCTGTATTGACAATTGCCACACCTGTTTCATCACAGGAACTTTCAAAACCGATAATATTCATTATTTCAAATTAAAAACAGCCGTTGCAGGCCAAATGGATTGCTGGCAATCACTTTCTTGGCACACCTTCCCGGGTGTACGACAAAATTATTGTGTTGCTTATTAAAGACGCACGCACGCAAATACCCAAAGCAGACGCCTTTTTATTTATGAAGGATACACCGTGTACGTTAAAGTACTTATATTTTACACGTTGTTCTACATTAAATAGGAGTAATGCCCATGCTTGAGTCACTGTTTAAGTTACGGGAACATTCCACTGACGCCCGAACCGAGGTTTTGGCTGGTGTTACCACTTTTCTGACCATGGCCTATATTATCTTTGTCAACCCGGAGATCCTCGCGACGACCGGGATGGACAAAGGTGCCGTATTTGTCGCTACCTGTCTGGCTGCAGCCTTGGGATGCTTCATCATGGCATTTTTGGCCAACTGGCCTATCGGTATGGCACCCGGCATGGGACTGAATGCTTTTTTTGCCTTCGGGGTGGTCGGTGCCATGGGCTATACCTGGCAACAGGCACTGGGCGCCGTCTTCGTATCAGGCGTGATCTTCCTGATTCTTTCAGCCTCAGGCTTGCGAAAATGGCTGATTGAAGGCATTCCCAAGTCACTTAGGGCTGCCATTGTGGCAGGTATTGGCCTGTTTCTGGCCCTGATTGCCCTTAAATCAGCCGGTATTGTGGTGGGCAATGAGGCCACGCTGGTTTCCCAGGGAGACTTAAGTTCACCCACGGTATTGCTGGCCATTCTGGGTTTCTTTATTATTGCCGTGCTTGATGCCATGAAAATCAAGGGTGCCATTTTAATCGGCATTCTGGCCATTACCGTTTTATCGGCCCTGCTGGGTTATAGCCCCCCCATTTCAGATATTATTTCCATGCCACCCAGCGTTGCGCCCACCTTATTTCAGCTTGATCTTGCCGGTGTGCTGAATCATGGTTTCCTGAATGTTATTCTGGTATTTGTACTGGTAGAGGTTTTTGACGCTACCGGTACCCTGATTGGCGTGGCAAAACGGGCCAACCTGTTACCTGAAGGAAAACCCAACAAACTGGGCCGCGCCCTGTTTGCCGATAGCAGTGCCATTTTGGCGGGCTCATTAATTGGCACCAGCAGCACCACCGCCTTTGTGGAAAGTGCCGCAGGCGTGCAGGCAGGTGGCCGCACCGGGATGACGGCCCTGGTCATTGGCATTTTGTTCCTGCTGTGCCTGTTCTTTGCACCGCTGGCCAGCGTGGTACCTGCTTATGCTACCGCCCCCGCCCTGCTTTATGTTGCCGGCTTAATGGTCAGGGACCTGACTGAAATAGAATGGTCTGACGTTACCGAAGCCATTCCCGCTTCATTAACCGCGATTATCATGCCGTTTACCTATTCCATCGCTGAAGGTATCGCATTTGGTTTTATCAGCTACGTGATCATGAAAATAGGAACGGGCCGGATGAAAGAGCTGCATATTGCCAGCGTGATTGTTGCCATATTGTTTGTTATCCGGTTTGTATTGGAATAAACAAGCGTTTCAACAGATCCCAGGGTCTTATTCCAGACCAACGCCCCATTGAGTACAGCTTAAAAAGCCGACATTGCAAACCAGCAATGTCGGCTTAATCATTTAGCTATAGCAGCGATAAAAAAATTCAATTTTAATTAAGTGCCCCTGGCCCTCATTTACAGTTACTATACAGGTTTAACTTCATTCAGGATCATTCATCATGGCCATTAAAGAACTCACCCAGGCAACCTTTGAGGCTGCCATCAAAGACGACAACACCCTTATTATTGATTTCTGGGCACCCTGGTGTGGTCCTTGCCGTCAATTTGCACCGGTTTTTGAAAAAGCCGCAGAAAAATTCACGGATATTGACTTTGCCAAAATCAATACCGAAGAAGAACAGGAACTGGCGGGCGCACTAAGAATCCGTTCCATCCCCACTTTAATGGTTTTCCGTGAAAAAGTATTGATGTTTTCCCAGGCGGGCGCATTGTCAGCCAATCAACTGGATGAACTTCTCACCAAAATCCAGGAAATTGACATGGAAAAAGTGCATCAGGAAATTGCCACCGCACAGGCCAAGGCAGACGAGCAAAACAAGGCTTGATCACTCTGCATTAACGCTGCTCCTGGCAGGCATATAGCGTGCCTGCCTTCAGAGCAAGCGGCCGTGCTGCATCTTATAGCGGTCCGATTTCATCGGGCAAATACCACTGCCCCTTACCCTTGGTCAGGTTAATAAAAACCTGCTCAAGCGGTGATACCTGTTCAAGGGGTATTTCCAATGTCATGGTAATACCCGTGTCGGTATATATTTCATCAGTAACCCTGGCTTCAGTCTGGGCAATGCGTGACTTGACCAGGGCCATTTCCGAAAACAGACAAGAACAAATCACGGTTCTTGTTTCGATAATTTCAACCTGGGGTGCCTGACGCAAACATTTGGCTGCACACCCTCCATAGGCCCGGACCAAACCACCGGTACCCAGCTTAATACCGCCAAAATAACGTATCACCAATACCGCGACATTGGTCAGATCCTGCCCTTCTATAGCTTGCAAAATAGGCCGCCCAGCTGTTCCGCCAGGCTCACCATCGTCATTAAAACGATAATTTTGGCCTACTTTGAAAGCCCAGCAATTATGCGTTGCTTCGGGTTCATGCAAGCGGGAGAAAAAACCAAGCGCCTCTTCTGAAGAAGAAACCGGCATTGCATGCGCAATAAAACGGCTTTTTTTAATTTCTTCTTCAAACGAGAATGGCTCAGACAGTGTCCTCATTAATCCTCAATACCGCGTGAAGTCAGATAATCCTCATAACCACCCTGATAATCGACAATCTCACCATCAGGCATGATTTCAATAATACGGTTGGCCAGACCCGAAACAAATTCACGGTCATGCGACACAAAGATCAATGTACCCGCGTATTTTTCCAGTGCAAACTGCAACGATTCAATAGATTCCATATCCAGGTGGTTGGTAGGTTCGTCGAGCAACAACACGTTGTGCCGGCCAAGCATAAGACGGCCAAATGTCATGCGGTTTTTCTCGCCACCTGACAACACCTTGACCTGCTTGACGATATCATCGGCAGAAAACAGCAAACGTCCCAGTACCGAACGAATAGCCTGGTCTTCGTCACCCGGCTTGCGATACTGCCCCATCCAGTCAAACACATTAATATCGGCCTGGAAATAATCAGAAACGTCCTGGGCCATATAACCGATATCGGCATTTTCAGACCATTTGACCGTACCGCTATCCGGTTTCAGGTCGCCGGCAAACAATCTGAGCAACGTTGTTTTACCCACACCGTTGGCACCGATAATGGCAATTTTCTGACCCGCTTCGATCATGGCCGAAAAATTATTAATAACCGGCGCATCAAAGGCCTTGCTGACTTTTTCCACCGTTACCGCCAGACGATGCAGGACTTTTTCCTGCTCAAACCTGATGTAAGGGTTCTGACGTGAAGACGGCTTGACCTCAACAGCTTCAGACTTGATACGGTCAATTTGCTTCAGACGGGAAGTGGCCTGACGGGATTTGGATTTATTGGCAGCAAAACGGCGCACGAAGTCTTGCAGTTCGCTAACCCGCTCTTTGGCCTTGGCGTTGTCGCTGATCAGCCTTTCACGTGCCTGGGTGGAAGCCAGCATATAATCATCGTAATTGCCGGGATAAATGCGGATTTCGCCGTAATCCAGGTCGGCCATATGGGTACAGACCTGGTTCAGGAAGTGACGGTCGTGACTGATAATAATCATGGTGCTTTGATAACCGTTAAGCACCCCTTCAAGCCAGCGAATGGTATTGATATCCAGGTTATTGGTAGGCTCGTCAAGCAACAGGACATCAGGGTTGGAAAACAAGGCTTGTGCCAACAATACCCGCAGTTTCCAGCCCGGTGCGATTTCTTTCATGGGAAGGTTATGTTGTTCGACGGGAATTTCCAGTCCCAGCAACAGCTCTCCGGCACGGGCTTCAGCCGTGTAACCATCATATTCGGCAAACTTGGCTTCCAGCTCGGCGGCACGCATGTAATCGTCGTCGGTAGCCTCAAGATTGGCATAAATGGCATCACGCTCACTCATGGCTTCCCACATTTCAACGTGCCCCATCATGACTACATCCAGCACGCGAACTTCTTCGTAGGCAAACTGGTCCTGGCGCAACTTACCCAGGCGCACACCGGGATCCAGCGAAACATTACCCGAGGTTGGTTCAAGGTCACCACCAATAATTTTCATAAAAGTGGATTTACCGGAACCATTGGCACCAATCAGGCCATAACGGTTGCCTCCGCCGAATTTAACACTGACATTTTCAAACAGGGGTTTGGGACCGAATTGAATGGTAAGATTTGCTGTAGAGATCACGATAGTTTTTAATGGAAAAATTGCTTGCAAAGAAAAATGCCTTTTCCTGGTGGAAAAGACATTTCAAGATTGAATATGGCCGCTATTTTAACAAAATAACGGCCTTAATTATTGAAAATAATACCTTTTTTAATAATTCACCTGTTTTGTGCGAAACTACCCGTCATTCTTGACGGGAAGAATCGGTGATTATTTTTTCTTCTTTTTGCCGGATTTTTTATTGTTCTCGGGCTTGGGCTCTTCATGTATATGCAAGTGCACACCCTCATGAAAGTGATCATACCCCTCCAGGTCATCTATGGCTGCCTCTGCGTCATGAGTATGTTCATGCTCTTCCAGCACCAAATACGCCATTCCGTCTTCCGTGGCAATCCCCACCTTTTTGCCAATCGGCAAGGTCACCCTGACATCGCCATGGCCATAAGGCAGACCATACACAAGCGGTACATTCACCTGCTCTTTCAGCCACTTGATGACATGGGGCATATCGTAGCCGTTATCATTTTCAGCCAACTTGTAATCGGTAATGTGCCCCAACACAATGGCCTTTTGTTTGTGCAAAATACCGGCATGCAACAAATGCGTCAGCATCCGTTCAACCCGGTAGGGATGCTCACCCACATCCTCAAGAAACAAAATGCCATTTTTAATCTTGGGTAAATAGGGCGTGCCAACCAGTGATGCAATCATGGCCAGGTTACCTCCCCAAAGCGTTCCCCTGGCATCCACCGCATCCGAGTCTGGCGACTCAAAACTCAGGATTTCCAACTCACCGCGCATGCTTTCGACAAAAATCTCGGCAGTCAGGTCATCTATTTTTTTATTACCGAAGTCGGAGACTGCGGCTGGGCCGGTATAGCTGCTTAAGCCGGTTTTTGCCAATAATGCCAGGTTGAAAGCGGTGAAATCGCTATAACCGATATATTTTTTGGGGTTATTCTCGAGCAGTTTCCAATCAATCTGGTGCAGGATCCGGCTAATACCATATCCGCCACGGGTTGCCATCACTACCGTGCTGCTGTCTTTGGCCGCACGGGAAAACGCCTGGGCCCTTTGTTTGTCGGTACCGGCAAAACGCAAGTGCTTGGCATCTGCCGCCTTGTCTATCTTGACCTTGAAGCCCATTTTAGTCAGGCGCTTTTCAGCCAGAGCCAGCTTGGCCGGATCCGGCAAGGCACCTGAGGGGGAAAGCAGGTACAAACCAATCGGATCGTCGTAAACCGAGATGGGCACGGGGACGTCATCGGCCTCATCCAGCAAAATCTGCACATCGTTTAAACGCTCAATGTCTTCCTGGGTTTTGTCTTTCTTGTTGTGATGTTCTGCACTTGCGTTCATAATTTTGATCCTTTCCTGCGTTCCCTGAAAAAATGGCGCAGTTTTTCTGCGCATGCCCGCTCCAAAACACCCGACGTAATTCTTGTGTGATGATTGATTTTTTTATTGGCCTGAATGCACAACACACTGCCACAGGCTCCTGTTTTTGGATCCGATGCACCATAAACCACATGGGCAATCCTTGCATGCGTTAATGCCCCTATGCACATAACACAAGGTTCAAGTGTTACATAAACAGTCAGGTCGGGCAAACGATAATTCTTCTCGTGAGCCGCCGCCTGACGCAAGGCAACAATTTCCGCATGCGCAGTGGGATCTGAGTCAATAATGGTGCGATTGTAGCCCTTGCCAATCACTTCACCAGCACTATTAACCACCACTGCACCCACAGGCACTTCTGCGCACTCATAAGCCAGTTGCGCCTGCTGTAAAGCCATTTGCATGAACATTTCATGCCTGTCTGCCAGTGACACCTGGAGTTACTCCCACTCTATTATTAATAGCAGTCAAAATTCTATATTCTGCGTTCCCACACAGGAGCATGAAAACGAGTACGATAGCAGCCTAGATTCTATACTTTTCAAAAATTGATGGCACAAAAATGCCTGGACATCATGAAAATAGCAAGCTTGGGAGTTTGCAAATATCGGCATCAGTCTTTTCTATATATCGCCAGTCAAATAAAGTGAAAACCAAGGGTAAGTTAGGCTGGTATTTTCAATGGTTTTCCATATACTATGCCGAAACAACACTTCAAAAGGAAATCCATTATGAAAAAATATCTCATTGCCGGTTTATTAACTGTCAGCACAACTACGGTTTTTGCCGAAACATTCTCGGGCCCGCTGATTGCCGCGTTTTATATGGAAACCATGTCCACCCCCAAAGGCTGGGAACTTTCTTATAAAGGCAAGGAAGGCCCAGTACAGGTTTTTACCATGCGCAGAGACCTGGATGCCTACCCGCAAACCGCCATCATGTCACCCCTTGATCAAATGCAACGACTCATGTGCGGTGACGACTCTCTAAAAAACATGATGAAAAACGGGCTCAAAGTAAGAGTGGATGCAAAAGATAAAGTGGATGGCAAGATAAAAACAAGCAAAGGACCCATCCTGTCCTCATGCCCGAGTTATTAAAATCGGGATTTATAAGAATACGTGGTTGTCCCCACGCCGAGCATGGGGACAAGCTGACAACTGGCTCCCACGCTACGATTAACGCCCATGCTCTACGTGGGAGCCTGGTAGCCTCTCTGAATTAACCTGGTATGCCACAAAGTTCATTCTTCAGGACACTGAAAACATTAAAGTTCTTTACGTACAATATCCGCGCCAGCTGTTAAGGCATGCAACTTGCCTCTTGCGACCTCACGGGACAAAGGAGCCATTCCGCAATTGGTACAAGGATAAAGCTTGTCGGCATCCACAAACTGAAGGGCTTTTCGCAGGGTATTGGCAACCTCTTCGGGCGTTTCGATGGTATTGCTGGCCACATCAATGGCCCCCACCATCACTTTCTTGCCCCTGATAAGCTCGATGAGATCCATGGGAACGCGGGAGTTATGGCATTCCAGCGAGATGATATCCACTTTGGATTTTTGCAACTTTGGAAAAGATTCTTCATATTGGCGCCACTCTGAACCCAGCGTCTTTTTCCAGTCCGTATTGGCTTTAATCCCGTAACCATAGCAAATATGCACGGCAGTTTCACATTTCAGTCCTTCAATGGCCCTTTCAAGGGTGGCAATACCCCAATCATTCACATCATCAAAGAAAACATTAAATGCAGGCTCGTCAAACTGGATGATATCGACACCGGCAGCCTCTAATTCTTTGGCTTCCTGATTAAGGATTTTGGCAAACTCCCAGGCCAGTTTTTCGCGGCTTTTATAGTGATTGTCATACAGCGTGTCAATCATGGTCATGGGGCCCGGCAACGCCCACTTAATAGGCTGCCTGGTGTGCTGTCGTAAAAATTTGGCATCTTCAACAAAAACGGGTTTTGTGCGGGCCACCGCCCCCACCACCGTCGGCACACTCGCATCATAGCGATCACGAATTCTCACGGTCTCACGCTTCTCAAAATCAACGCCACTAAGGTGCTCAATAAACGTGGTCACAAAATGCTGGCGGGTTTGTTCACCATCACTAATAATATCAATACCGGCCATCTCTTGCTCCTGCAATGACAAACGCAGCGCATCCTGTTTGCCTTCCAGCAATTGCTCTTCCTGTAACCGCCAGGGAGACCAAAGCGTCTCGGGTTGCGCAAGCCAGGAAGGTTTAGGTAAACTGCCGGCTGTAGAAGTAGGTAATATTTTTTTCATCATAAATATCTTTTTTAATTAATTAAAGCGCGTAACCGGCCGCCCATTGCTCAAGCGTGGTTTTGTAGGGTTTCATGAAATGTTCTTCAGTCAGCCTGCCCTGCTCAATCGCCAATTGGCTGCGTTCTTCCCGGTCATACACAATTTGGGTTAATGAGTAATCGGAATTCGTTAAACGTGGTTGATAGCATTTGCCTGCCGAAGAATTAGCGTTATAAATTTCAGGCCGGTAAATTTTCTGGAACGCTTCCATCGTGCTGATGGTACCAATCAGCTCAAGATTCGTGTAATCATTCAGCAAATCACCACAAAAATAAAAGGCCAACGGTGCTACGCTGTTTTCAGGCATAAAGTAACGAACCCGCATCCCCATTTTTTCAAAATATTGATCGGTTGGAGAGTACTCATTCTGCCGATACTCAATACCCAAAACCGGATGACGGTTTTCAGTCCGGTAATAACGCTTGCTGCAAGCAACACTTAAGCAGATAACGGGCAGTTTGTTAAAGTTTTCCTTGTAAACATTCGAATTCAGGAAACATTGGAACAGCTTGCCATGCAAATCACCAAAATTTTCCGGGATGCTGAATTCTCTTTTATCCTTATTGTATGCAGGCAGCAACACGCTAAAATCATAGTCCCGCACGTAAGAAGAAAAATTGTTTCCCACGATACCGTCTATGCGTTTGTTATCTTTATGATCAACAATATTGGTTTTTAATATTTCAATCACAGGAAAGGGAACTCCCTTACCTTCAATATCCACATCAACTGAAATAATTTCAAGCTCAACCGAATAACGATCCCCTTCAGGATTATCCCAGTTGGCCAGCTCATTGAAGCGGTTATCAATCATCCTTAACGTGTTGCGCAAATTCTGTTGCCGGCTATCGCCCCTGGCTAAATTGGCAAAATTGGTGGTGATGCGTGTGTTTTCTGCAGGATGATAGTTTTCATCAAAACAAATACGCTTGATACTAAATGCAAATGCTTTACTCATTGTAATCCGTCACTCCAGTTTTAATAACTAGCATTGTAGGAAAGCACTTATATGAAGTAAAATGGTCTTATTTCATTAACCCATGAATATTAATCATAAATTATGTTGGAACGTATCCATCTGTCCATTGTGCAGCAAGTTGAAAAACAAGGCTCCATGACCGCAGCCGCAGATGTGCTGCACGTTACCCAGTCAGCCCTTAGCCACAGCATGAAAAAGCTGGAACAGCAGTTAGGCACTGATATATGGCGACGCGAAGGCCGCAGCCTGCAACTGACCCAGGCAGGACAATATCTGCTGGCCGTCGCCAATCGCGTGCTGCCGCAGCTGGATCTGGCTGAAGAACGGTTGCGCCAGTTCGCGCAAGGGGAACGGGGCTCGCTGCGGATTGGCATGGAATGCCATCCCTGCTATCAATGGCTGCTGAAAATCGTTTCGCCTTATCTGAGTGCCTGGCCCGATGTTGATGTCGATGTGAAACAGAAATTTCAGTTTGGCGGCATGGGGGCACTTTTTGGTTATGAAATTGATTTACTGGTCACCCCCGACCCGCTTTACAAACCCGGCCTGAAATTTGAACCCGTATTCGACTACGAACAGGTGCTGGTGGTTGCCAAAAACCATACACTTGCAAACGCTACCTATGTCAAGCCGCATCACCTTACCCAGGAAGTCTTAATCAGCTATCCGGTAGACGTTGAGCGCCTGGACATTTACAACCAGTTTCTGCTGCCGGCAGGCATCGCACCCAAGCGCCACAAAACCATTGAAACCACGGATATTATGTTGCAGATGGTAGCCAGTGGTCGCGGGGTAACCGCCTTGCCTCGCTGGCTGGTTGAGGAATACGCCGACAAACTGCCCATCGTCCCCATAAAATTGGGCCCCAATGGCATTGCCAAGCAGATTTTCGTGGGCTTGCGCGAAACCGATAGTACGATTGATTACATACAGGCCTTTGTCGCACTGGCCCGAGGCTCCTCTTTCTGAGCTTTGCCAGTTCTCCACGAAACAGCCCGCACAAAGCCGGACAGTCGCCCACGTGGCTCGGCTGGAAACACCAGCCTGCCGCGCTTTGACATGCAGCTCGCCAACCCGCAACTGCCTGGTCATACTGCCGCTTACCCTATCAGTACCCGATACTATTCCGGTACTACCGACTATTATCGTGATGCAAACGATAATCGAGTTAATGGCCTTATTGATTTATCAGTTTTTCGTAAACAGTGCCGTGCTCCAGCACTTTGCCGTTTTCATCCATGACACGCATGGCATCAGCCGAAATTTCGTCAATAACAACAACGTCATCCCCAACCAGACCGATTTCAATCTTCATGTCAACCAGGGTAAGGCCTTTGCTGCGTAAGTCGTCTTCAACGATACGGCACACGCGGCGGGTGAGTTCCTTGGCATGTTTGAGGTGAGCAGGACTGACAAGACCCAAGGCAACGAGGGTATCATCGTTAATCAGTGGATCACCGCGCTCATCGTCTTTGACAGTGATCTCAACCAGATAGTCCAGATTGGCATTCACATCAGCAATGTACTGCTGATAACGGCGCAGAAAGCTACCCCAGGGACGGGTACGGCAAACAAACTCAAGGCCACCAGCACCCTTGGCACTTTTACCCATTGGCTCGGCACGACGAACCTCCATGGTACCGTTTTCAAGGTCGACATTCACAAGGTGGGTGGGAATGTCGGCGGCGTGAAGGCGCTTGAAGAAGTAATCAGTCATGGCCAGGGATTTGCGTCCCTTGCCTTCGACCTTGCCAATAACCGTATTGGCACCCGGATCGATGACACCGTTATCGCCCGTCACGTCATCTTTAAAAACGAGAAGAATGTTGCCGTTTGACAAGGCATAGAGGTCTTTGGTTTTGCCGGAATAAATTTTTTCGCTGGTATTCATGTATTTACTCGTTGATGGTTTCAATATCTTGTTTTGGAACAGAGGCAGTACGCCCACCGGGCGACCCACCCCCGCAACTTATTCCCACTCAATCGTAGCAGGCGGTTTGCTGGACACGTCATAAACCACGCGATTGATACCACGCACTTCGTTAATGATGCGTCCGGACACCTTGGCCAGCAATGGATATGGCAACGGTGCCCAGTCTGCCGTCATGAAATCTGAAGTTTGTACTGCGCGCAAGGCCACAACATAATCATAGGTACGGCCATCGCCCATTACCCCAACCGATTTGACTGGCAGGAACACGGCAAAGGCCTGTGAAGTCAGGTCATACCAGCTACGACCCGTTTCAGGGTCTATGGTGTTACGCAATTCCTCAATAAAGATCGCATCGGCACGACGCAATAAATCAGCATATTCTTTTTTGACTGCACCCAA
Source organism: Advenella sp. EE-W14 (assembly GCF_012923605.1). Lineage (NCBI taxonomy): Bacteria > Pseudomonadati > Pseudomonadota > Betaproteobacteria > Burkholderiales > Alcaligenaceae > Advenella > Advenella sp. EE-W14. Next base: position 83,115 of record NZ_JAAVNG010000010.1, read on the forward strand.
AATACGTACGCCCAGGCCTGGGCCGGGGAATGGATGCCGGTAAACCATATGATGCGGCAAGCCCAGGGCGATACCCAATTCACGCACTTCGTCTTTAAACAATTCGCGCAAAGGCTCCAGCAACTTCAGATTAAGGGTTTCTGGCAAGCCACCCACATTATGGTGAGATTTAATGGCAACCGCTTTACCGGTTTTAGAGGCAGCTGACTCAATCACATCGGGGTAAATGGTGCCCTGCGCCAGCCATTTGGCATCTTTGCGCTTGCCGGCTTCTTCCTGGAAGACCTCAACAAACTCACGGCCAATAATTTTACGTTTAGCTTCAGGGTCGGCAACCCCTTCCAGCTCACCCATGAATTTTGCTTCCGCATTGACATGAACGATATTCACACCCAGGTTTTCATGCAACACCTCCATGACCTGCTTGCCTTCATTCAGACGCAACAAACCATGATCGACAAACACGCAGGTTAATTTATCGCCAATTGCCTTATGAATAAGCGCTGCGGCAACCGAAGAGTCAACCCCGCCAGACAGACCCAGAATGACTTCATCATCACCCACCTGTTCACGAATGCGGGCAACCGCTTCAGTGACGTAATCGGGCATGTTCCAGTCGCCTTCACAACCGCAAATATCCACCACAAAACGACTGAGCAATGCCTGCCCTTTAATCGTATGGGTGACTTCAGGATGAAACTGAACCCCATAGAAATGACGTTGCTCATCGGCCATACCGGCAATGGGACAGGACGGCGTAGAGGCCATCAACTTGAACCCTTCGGGCAATTCGGTCACCTTGTCACCGTGACTCATCCATACTTTCAGCATGCCATGGCCTTCGGGCGTTTCAAAGTCCTGGATGCCTTTAAGCAGCGCAGTATGACCGTGAGCACGGACTTCGGCATAGCCGAATTCACGATGATCGGACCAGCTTACCTTGCCTCCGAGCTGCAGGGCCATGGCTTGCATGCCATAACAAATACCCAACACAGGCACACCCAACTCAAAAACCAGTGCAGGCACTTTCAATGAACTTTCATCGTACGCGGAAGAGTGACTGCCGGAAAGAATAATACCTTTAAGACCCTGTGACTGCTGTTCTTTAAGGAATTCTTCAGATACATCACCAGGATGAATTTCACAGTAAACACCCGCTTCACGAACACGGCGCGCAATAAGCTGCGTTACCTGAGAACCATAATCAAGAATTAAAATACGTTGATGCATATAAAGACCAATTAAATGTAGCAATTTGTGCAAAAAGCACAGACAGGATAAAGGGTAAATTATAATGTATTGTCCTGTACGAAATGAATGTATTTTGTCCTTCAAACACATTTATGTACGCCCTTTTCCGCTTCTTTTCCCAAAAAAAACAAATAAACAGCAGCAACAGGAGACAATATGACAAAATCTACCCCAACAACATTTGTATTGGTACATGGCGCCTGGCATGGTGGATGGGTGTGGCAAACACTGGCCGAACACTTGCGCGAGCAGGGTCATCGGGTATACACCCCCACGCTTACCGGTCTGGGCGAAAGATCCCACTTGCTAAGTGAAAGTATTACGCTTGAGACTTTCATTACCGATATCCTTAACGTGTTTAAATGGGAAAACATTAACGACGCGGTCTTGCTGGGGCACAGCTTTGGCAGTCTGGTGGCAAGCGGAGTGGCCGACAGGATTCCCGAACGCATCCGGCAATTGATTTTCCTGGATGGTTTCCTGCTTGAAAACGGCCAATCTGTTTTTGACACCCTGCCTGAAAAAGCGGTTGAAAAGCTGAAATATATTTCGCAAATCCAATGCAATGGCCTGGCCTTACCCTCACCAAGACCGGTATTGGGCGGCTATCCCGATGATGAAGAAACGACAGAACTCATTGCAAACCTGCTAACCCCCCACCCCATTGGCACCTACACCAGCAAGCTGGAACTGCATCATCCGCTGGGCAATTACCTGCCGGTTACGTATTACAAATGCACCAACCCACCCTATGATCCGGTTGCCCATTCACATGTACTGGCCAAAAAACAGCAAGGCTGGAGCATCGTAAAGCTGCCAACCCCTCACGCAGCGCCCTTTACCCACCCCCATTTGCTGGCTGATTTGCTACTTTCTTTTTAAGCCAGAGCCAAACCCCTTGGGGTAGAGTCATCCTGACACGACATATTCACCCGCCAACACAGGCATTTACACGCCACCATAAAAAAACCCTTCCGGATTTTGTCGGAAGGGTTTTTTGTCTTGACGACCTAACCTGCCTTAAGCAGTATTAAACACGCTTAGTCAGCACGATAGTTAGGTGCTTCTTTGGTGATTTGCACATCATGCACGTGAGATTCGCGAACACCGGCAGAGGTGATTTCAACGAACTCGGGCTTGGTGCGCATCTCGTCGATAGAAGCACAACCGCAGTACCCCATGGAAGCGCGAATACCACCCACCAATTGGTAGATAATGGCCAACACACTGCCTTTGTAAGGAACACGGCCCTCAATGCCTTCAGGAACCAGTTTGTCGGTATTGCTGGAGGCTTCCTGGAAATAGCGGTCGGCAGAACCTTTTTCCATGGCACCCAAACTGCCCATGCCACGATAGGACTTGTAAGAGCGACCCTGGAACAGAACCACCTCACCGGGAGCTTCTTCAGTACCGGCAAACATACCACCCATCATGCAGGCATAGGCACCCGCAACCAGGGCTTTGGAAACGTCTCCGGAATAACGGATACCACCGTCGGCAATCAAAGGAACACCAGTGCCGTCAAGTGCCTTGGCCACCTCTGAAATGGCGGTAATTTGCGGAACACCGACACCAGCCACAACACGGGTGGTACAAATTGAACCGGGACCAATACCCACTTTCACGCCATCGGCACCTGCCTCGACCAGGGCTTTAGCCGCTGCTGCCGTAGCAATATTGCCACCAATAACATCAATTTTGGGGTAATTTTGCTTGACCCAACGAACACGATCCAGCACACCTTGAGAATGGCCATGAGCGGTATCCACGATGATCACGTCAACACCAGCGGCAGCCAGTTTGGCTACGCGCTCTTCGGTACCCTCACCCACACCTACGGCAGCACCAACACGCAACTGACCCTGTGCATCTTTACAGGCAAAAGGATGTTCGGTGTTTTTGACAATATCCTTGACGGTCGCCAAACCACGCAATTCAAAATTGTCGTTAACAATAAGCACGCGTTCCAGACGATGTTTATGCATCAGGGTTTGTGCTTCTTCAAGCGTACTGCCTTCATGCATGGTCACCAAACGCTCTTGCGGTGTCATGACATTTTTGATGGGCTCGTCGTAGCGGTCTTCAAAACGCAGGTCGCGGTTGGTGACAATACCCACCAGCTTGCCATTTTCAACCACTGGCAGACCTGAAATACCATTTTGTTTTTGCAATTCGATGGCATCACGAACGTTCATGGAAGGCGTGACAGTAATGGGATCGATAACAATACCAAACTCATGACGTTTGACACGGGCCACTTCACGGGCCTGCTCGTCGGCCGTCATGTTTTTATGAATAATACCAATACCGCCTTCCTGCGCCATAGCTATTGCCAGGCGTGACTCGGTAACCGTATCCATGGCTGCAGACACCAGCGGGATATTCAGGCTGATATTACGGGTTAATTTGGTTTTTAGAGAGGTGTCGCGTGGCAACACATTGGAATACGCAGGTACCAATAAGACATCGTCAAAGGTAAGCGCTTTTTGAACTAAACGCATGAAAGACTCCGGGCGCAAAACGAGATTATACGCTTAAGGGATAATGCACTCAAGCCATTGAGCACATTGCCATAAAAAAACCCATTTACCAACCCGCAATTGACTTGCAAATTGGGCAAATGGGCATTCATTTCAACCATTACCGTCGGGTACTAGCCTAAAGCCACCCTGGCGTTCATGAACATGCGCATCCAGGGCGTGTAATCACCGCCTTCATCCTTGACACCCCAGGACTCGGGAGCCCAGGACATCATGACATTACGGGTAACCCGCTCGGGATGTGGCATCATAATACTAAAACGGCCGTCTGCCGTGGTAACACCCGCCAGACCATAAGGACTGCCATTGGGGTTCGCAGGGTAAGTTTCAGTAATCTGGCCATAGTTATTCACATAACGTACGCTCGCCAGCACTTTTTCCTTGTTACCCTGTTCGGCAAAGTTGGCATAACCCTCTCCGTGTGCAACGGCAATCGGTAATTGCGTGCCTTCCATGTCTTTAAAGAAAATGGATGGCGAGCTGGCAATTTCAACCATGGTCAAACGGGCTTCGTATTTGGCAGACTGGTTATACGTGAACTTGGGCCAGTACTCGGCACCCGGAATCATGGAAGACAGGGTTGCCATCATTTGACAACCATTACATACACCCAGAGCAAAAACGTCTGGACGGGCAAAGTACGCCGCAAACTGCTCAGAAAGCTGATCATTGAAGCGGATTGTACGGGCCCAACCCTCACCGGCACCAAGAACGTCACCGTAACTGAAACCACCCACAGCCACCAGGCCCTGCATATCAGACAGATTGGCTTTACCGCTGAGAAGATCAGTCATGTGAATGTCGTAGGCATCAAATCCGGCCTTGGTAAAGGCCCAGGCCATTTCCACATGACTGTTACAACCCTGTTCACGCAATACCGCCAACTTGGGACGCGCACCCGTATTAATGAAAGGCGCGGCAATATTTTCCTGGGGATTAAAATCCACTTTCGGCGTAAAGCCAGGATCGGTCTTGTCATCCCAGGTACTTAATTCGGCCACGGCGCAAACCGGATTGTCACGACGCTTCATGATCTGGTAACTGATTTCACTCCATTCCTTACCCAGCACCGCACGATCAAAACCGAATATACGCTTGCCATCACGGTAAAACTCAATTTCATCATGGGTATTCAGACTGCCAATAACATGCGAACACAAGGAAAGGCCAGCACCGCGCAATACCTGCAATACAGCATCACGATCGGAAGCTCGCACCTGAATGACAGCACCGGCCTCTTCATTGAATAAAGCTTTGATAGTGCTTTCATCACGCTGCACGGCAACCTGTTCTGGACGAATCTTGTAATCTCCCCAGTCGGCCACATTCTGGTCAAAGGTCAGCATATCCAGATTGATGGAGACACCGGTATGCCCGGCAAAAGCCATTTCACTGACGGTTGCCAGCAAACCGCCATCAGAACGGTCATGGTAGGCAAGAATGGAACCGTCTTGCGCCAGCGCACGTATGGTCACAAAAAACTTGCGCAGCAATTCCGGATCTTCAAGATCGGGAACTTCATTGCCATACTGATTGATGACATTCGACAGCACGGAACCGCCCAGACGGTTTTTACCCAAACCGAGGTCAATAAGAATCAGGGAAGTATTACCCTGATCGGTCACCAGTTGCGGGGTCAGGGTTTGACGCGCATCATTAACCGGTGCAAAAGCGGTCACTACCAGGGAGACAGGTGAAATGACCTCTTTCTTTTCATTGTTCTCTTCCCAGCTGGTACGCATGGACAGGGAATCCTTACCGACCGGAATGGCAAGACCGACTTGCTGGCACAATTGACTGACCGCCTGTACCGTATCATACAAGGCGGCATCCTGACCTTCCGACCCACAAGCGGCCATCCAGTTGGCGGACAGCTTAATGTCTTCAATTTTGGCAACATCGGCAGCGGCCAGATTGGTAAGGGCCTCAGCAATCGACATCCGTCCTGAAGCGGGCGCATTAATGATGGCCAGCGGAGAACGCTCGCCCAGTGCCATGGCCTCACCACGATACCCTTCGTAATCAGCCAGTGTAACCGCACAATCAGCCACAGGCACTTGCCACGGCCCAACCATCTGGTCACGGGCGTTTAACCCACCCACCGAACGGTCTCCAATGGTGATCAGGAAGGTTTTATTGGCCACGGTAGGATGACGCATGACCTGGCGGGCAACGGTATCAAAGTCAAGACCGGTAACATCTATAGGCGCTTCGCTTAACTGAACCCGGGTGACATCACGGAACATGCGTGGCGGTTTGCCAAGGATCACATCAATAGGTACATCGACCGGGCGCAGTTCGGTGGCGGGATCCAGTGAGGTGGTACCTGCCTCGCCAGGCAGCCCTTCCCCATTAGTGACACGCAACACACGCTCTTCAGTGGCGACACCCACCACCGCATATGGACAACGCTCACGCTTGGCAAGCGCGTCAAAACGCGGCAAGTCTTCAGGCAGGATGGAAAGTACATAGCGCTCCTGGGCCTCGTTGCTCCAGATTTCAGCGGCAGACATGCCCGACTCTTCAAGGTTGACCCGTTTCAAGTCAAAAATCGCTCCCCGGCCGGCATCATTGACCAGTTCAGGGAAAGCATTGGACAAACCGCCCGCACCCACGTCATGAATGGCGATAATGGGGTTGTTATCCAAAAGCTGCCAGCAGGCATCAATCACTTCCTGGGCACGACGCTCCAGTTCAGGGTTGCCGCGCTGCACGGAATCAAAATCAAGCTGGGCCGAATTGGCACCCACACCCATACTGGAGGCGGCACTGCCGCCCATACCAATACGCATGCCCGGGCCACCCAGCTGAACCAGCAAAGCACCCGGAGGTATTTCATCTTTATGGGTTTGACTGGCATCGATGGCACCCATACCACCAGCCAGCATAATGGGCTTGTGATAACCCCATTTTTTTCCGGCAACGGTTTGTTCATAAACCCGAAAATAACCCAGCAAGTTGGGCCGGCCAAATTCATTGTTAAAGGCAGCACCCCCAATAGGACCATCTATCATGATATCCAGCGGTGTCGCGATACGGTCCGGCGCACCATGAGAGTCTTTTTCCCAAGCCTCGGGGGCATCATCAAACTGAAGATTGGAAACCGTAAAGCCGGTAAGCCCCGCCTTGGGTTTTGAACCACGTCCGGTGGCGCCCTCATCACGGATTTCACCGCCCGCCCCGGTAGCAGCACCAGGAAACGGCGCAATAGCGGTTGGGTGGTTATGGGTTTCCACTTTCATGAGAACATGGGTAAGACGTTCATGTGAAGCGTATTTGCCTGGACCGGCTTCGGCAATATCAGGATAGAAACGCTGGGCAACCCCGCCTTCCATAATGGCCGAGTTGTCTGAATAGGCAACCACCGTACCCAGGGGCTGGGCCGCATGGGTTTCACGAATCATGCCAAACAGTGTATTTTCTTTATTTTCACCATTGATTTTCCACTTGGCATTGAATATCTTGTGACGACAATGCTCACTGTTGGCCTGGGCAAACATCATCAACTCAACATCGGTGGGATCACGTCCAAGCGTGTTAAAGGCATCAACCAGATAATCAATTTCATCTTCGGACAAAGCCAGACCCAATTCGGTATTGGCCGCCTCAAGCGCCGCTTTACCCTGTGCCAGCACCGACACGGTTTGCAAAGGCTTGCCTTCAAGCGTCTTAAACAATTCCTGCCCGTCAAAATCGACATCGACCACGGTTTCAGTCATGCGGTCGTGCAGCATGCCTGCAATGCTGGCAAGCTGCGCTTCGGTAAAATGTTTGCTACCCAACAAGCCTTTTTCAGGAATCAACAGGTATTCAATACCGCGCTCAATTCTTTTAATGCCAGACAAACCGCAGTTATGGGCGATATCAGTCGCCTTGCTGGCCCAGGGAGAAATGGTTCCCAGACGAGGCAAGACACGTAAACTGACTGTTTTTTTATCCTGAATGTCTTCAGCATTAACAGGGCGACCATAATCAAGCAATTGCTTCAGACGCTGCTGTTCAGCTTCGGTAAGGGTTTGCTCGCTAAGCACATGGTGCTCATAGCGGGCAACTACATTGGCAACGGGAATACCCGCCGATTTCATTTTGGCAAGAAGACGTTCGCGTTTAAACGCAGACAACACTGAAGAACCGGGAATAAATTGGTAAATAGACACGTTTTTGTTCACAAAAAAACAAGCTGGATGGAAAGCCTCCATTTTAGCCTGCCTTGGCGATTGGCTCTCGGAAAAAACCTTAATAGACAAAAATATTGGCCGGCTCTCTCAGGATTGCCACGCCCCAATTATTTTGATACAAATAATTACAATATGACAGGAGCACAAGACCACATGCCACCCATAAAAAAAGTCTTATAAATCAAACCAGTCCAACATTCCGAATATCTTCATAATGAATTTAAAAAGCATCCATAACTATTTAATATATATACTTTTTTTATATTCAATTCTATAATTGAAAATGAAAAAAACCCTATTCTAATTATATTTATCCTTGACTATGCGAAAATACCTGAACAAAACCTTGTCAGCGTGCTTAAGTGCATTTTGCGCCTTCAGCATGCAGCTGGCACCCGTGGTTCATGCCCAAACACCCAACAAACCCATTTCGGGCCCAAATGTAACCGGCTCGGCCGATGCTGGCGCTTCCCTGAAATCGGAAGTGGCCTTTGTGGTTGACCTCAACTCGAACGAGGTGCTGTTTTCCAAAAACAGCGACACCATACGCCCCATTGCCTCCATCAGCAAACTCATGACCGCCTTGGTCATTGCCAAAGCACATTTGCCCATGGATGAACAAATTCAAATTACGGATGCCGATGTCGACCGCTTCAAGTACTCCAGCTCACGACTAAGTATCGGTACCACACTGACTCGCCGTGAACTGCTCCATCTGGCCCTCATGTCCTCTGAAAACAGGGCCGCCCATGCTTTGGGTCGCACTTACCCGGGTGGCATGGAAGCCTTTGTGCGCGAAATGAATGCACAGGCCCGCGCTCTTGGCATGACCAGAAGCCGCTTCGTAGAACCCACCGGCCTGTCCCCCATGAATGTTTCCTCTCCCCGTGATCTGGTCAAGCTAATTCAGGCCACATCAGAACAACCGCTTATTCGTCAACTTTCCACCAGTGATGAATATGAAGTGGTCACCAGTAATGGAAAAGTACAAAAATACAAAAACACCAACCGTCTTGTCAGAAATTCCAACTGGACAATTCAGATTTCAAAAACCGGTTATATTAAAGAAGCCGGTGATTGCCTGGTCATGAAAACACAAATGGATGGTCGTCCGGTTGCCGTTGTATTGCTGAATTCCCAGGGCCGCCTTACCCGTTTTGCCGATGCCATCCGGGTTCGCCATCTGGTACAAAGCGATTACCCCACATTGCTTTGACATCCTCCCCTCCCTCTCGCTAACGCTCGGCCCCAAGGGGCCAAGGAAGGGGATTCCTGCCGTGTTTAGCCCACAGAGGCTAACTCACCTCGGTGGGTTCCTGCTGCTGGCGACCTGACTGCATCGCTCACTTCACAGGCGAACCGGGCGTGTCCCGCCCTTAAAATATTAATCGCACCGATCTTGTCGGCATGATCTTCAAAACTGCATTGAACACAATGAAACCGGGCTTGTGTCTGGCGATTGTCTTTTGATACATGGCCACAAGCCGGGCAAGTCTGGCTGGTATGCTGCGGTGGTACCGCAATCAGCCAGCCCCCATTCCATGCGGTTTTATATTCAAGCTGTCGCCTGAACTCGCCCCACCCTTGATCCAGGATGGAACGGTTCAGGCCCGACTTGGCCTTCACGTTGCAACCGGGCCGCTCACGGGTACCGGATGCCGACCTGGACATATTCCGTATCGGCAAATCTTCAATCACGATCATGGCGTGGTTTTGGCTGATCTGGCTTGAAGCCTTATGCAGAAAGTCCTTGCGCGCGTTGGCAATACCGGTATGTAGCTTCTGGATTTTGGCCCTGGCCTTTTTCCAGTTACTGCTGAATGTCACTTTACGGCTCATGGCCCGTTGATAGCGGGCAAGCCGTACCTGATGCTGCTTGAAACGGTTGAGCGGTGCAATATAACTGCCATCGCTCAAGGTGGCAAAACGGGCAATACCCATATCAATGCCAATGGCAGTGGTCGCTTTAGGCAGGGGCTGGTCTACTTCCCGCTCCGTCTGGATACTCACAAACCATTTACCTGCCGACTGGCTGACGGTGACATTTTTGACCTGGCCCTGAACGTTCCGGCTGTTGCGATAACGTACCCAGCCCAGTTTGGGCAGGAAGATGCGGTTATTGCCTTGCTCCAGCTGAATACCTTGCGGATAACGGAAACTGTCAGCACGGCCTTTTTTCCTGAAGCGCGGAAATTCGGCCCGCTTTTCAAAGAAATTTTTGTAGGCCCGTTCCAGGTCCTTCAAGGCCTGTTGCAACGCCTGGCTGGGGGTGTTATTCAACCAATCGGTTTCCGCTTGTTTTTTCCATGCAGTCAGTACCTTGCACAACCCGGCATAACCCAGTTTCTTTTCTCCCGCTTTATACCGTTCCTGCTGCAAGTGCAATGCCTGGTTATACACATACCGACAGGAACCGGCAAAGCTGCGCATGGCGCGCTGCTGTTGGCCATTGGGCATCAGTTCGAATCGGTAGGCTTGAAGGCGTTGCATAGGGTTTAGTATAGTTGAAACAGAAAAGCGTGCAAGAAAATGGTGTCCTTTGGATCCCGTGCTATCCATCCCCACCATGAATGATGGGGCTTTCCGCACTTAGTGGTAAGTCCACATAAACCGGCAAGTCCAAATAAAAAAATCCCCGGCATAAACCGGGGATTTTTTTTATTGATCCGATCTTAATTTTTATTGACCAGGCCTTAATTTATATCAATAAATTTTTATCAATGAATTTTATCATCTGCCTCTGGACCGGTCGGACGCAATTCGTATTCGCCACTATCGGCTTCTTGCCAGAACCTTAAAGGCACACAAGTCAGCAGCCGCTCTATCATTCTCTTGCTCAGTACCGGATCCAGTGAATTTTTGGTTTTATTGGCAATATCCACCGTTGCATCACCCTGTATTTGATCAATATGAAGGTGGGTATCACGGGCAAAATGAATGTTGATTTTCTCGTCTTCATCAGCATGCAATAAATGAATTGTCTGCTCTAGGGAAAGGGACTCAGGCAATTGTACATACCGCCCGCCAAAAGTGATAACCCGCCCCGCCGGAACCTGTTCGGCTTTGGTCAATTCAAGCACCACGCTCGCGGCATAGCCCACCCCAATCAGGGCGGTTGCCTCTACGGGAAGCCCAAATTCTTGCCTTTTTTCATTGAGATAAGCAAGATATTGTTCATCACTTTGCATAACCATCTGCGCCAGTTCCGCCTCTGACAGGGCTATATGCTGCAACAGCTTTGCCTCCCAGGAATCAGGCTTATTGGCCTGAACCGGATAATGACAAACCGCGACCACAGCCGCATTTTCAAAATGCTGGCATATTTGCTGCACCAGCACATCAAGATTCTCTTTTTGTCGTATATCATCAAAAAAAATAACGAATAATTGCCTGATGTCCTTATTTCCGGGAACAAGTATTCTTTCAGTTACCAGCGCTGTCATGTTGATGCCTATAAAAAACTGCGTAATAATATAACCCTATCTTAACATTCCCCTGGAATTTTCATGTCTGATTCTTTAAAACAAACCATCTCGGCAGAAATTAAAAATGCAATGCGCGCCAAACAATCCGAGCGCCTGGGTACCCTGCGTTTATTGCAGGCTGCCATCAAGCAAAAAGAAGTCGATGAACGCAAAGAACTGTCCAACGACGAAATTCTGGCCATTATCGAAAAGCAAATCAAACAAAGAAAAGAATCCATTTCCGCTTACGAAAAAGCCGGACGCACCGAAACCGCCGAGGCAGAAAAAGCGGAAATGCAAGTGCTTAGTGAGTTCCTGCCCGAGCAGGCCAGTCCGGAAGAAATCATTGCCGTCATTACTGCCGCCATCGAAGAAGTCGCCGCGCAAGGCGTCAGTGGTGCGCCTGCCATGGGCAAGGCCATGGCCATCATCAAACAAAAACTGGCCGGCCGCGCCGACATGTCCGAGCTGTCCAAACAACTCAAAGCTCGTATCATGTAATTCAAACCACCCGCCAGCCAGGCCTGGCTTGACTCACAACAAGCATAAGCCTGACAGGCTCACCCGCGCCACACAGAACAACCATGACGTAGCGCGGGTTAGCCCATTATCACCCCCTCTACAGCAGGGACAATTGCTGACCGCCTTGCCCGTCTTCAAGAAAATGGCTGACACCGATACCCGCCAGACGAAACTGATAACGCCTGAGATCTTCATCCACCCTCTCCAACAAAGATTGACCCGCCTGAAGCAAGTGAGCCTGACTGTGCAGCGGAACAGAAAAGGTCTTTGAACGGGTAATTATGCGAAACGTGTTTGTTTTAAGCTTTAATGTCACTGTATAGCCAAACTTTTTCTTTTTAAGCAACTGCCCCCATAACCTGGTGCACAATGCGGCCAGAAAGGTCTCTACCTGCCCAAACGCAATATCGTCTTCAAAGGTGGTTTCTGTTGAGATTTGCCGGGCTGGCTGATTGGATTCCACCGGCCGGTCATCAACCCCTCGTGCCAGTTGATACAGGCGATAGCCGAATTTGCCAAAATGATAGGCCAACTCAGCATCATTAAAGCGTAAAAGATCACTAACCGTAAACAAGCCCAATTGATGAAACCTGGCCAGGGTCACTTTGCCCACACCGGGAATCTTCTGCAATGGCAGCGGTGCCAGAAAAGCCTGTACTTTGGAAGGGGAAATAACAAAAATACCATTGGGTTTATGCCAATCTGAAGCAATTTTTGCCAAAAACTTGTTAGGTGCCACACCCGCCGAAGCCGTTAATCCAGTCAGCGAAAAAATATCCGCCCGAATGGCATTGGCGACCTCGGTGGCAGAAGGCAGATTCTTGAGGTTTGAGGTGACGTCCAGATAAGCCTCATCCAGTGACAAAGGTTCTATCTTGTGGGTATAACATTCAAACACCGACCTTACCTGCCGGGAAACCGAGCGGTAAAGATCAAAATTGGGCGGAATGTAAATGGCCTGCGGACATAATTGCCTGGCCCTGGCCACTGACATGGCCGAACGCAAACCGTATTTCCTGGCCTCATACGACGCGGCACAAATCACCGAGCGGGCACTATCCCAGGCAACCACAACCGGCTTGCCTTGCAACGATGGATTCTCTCTAAGCTCGACAGAAGCATAGAAGGCATCCATGTCAACATGAATAATCTTGCGCGTCATCAAAAAAGCAAACCTTAAATTGGATTACAATAGGCAGTCATGCATTAAGCACCCATCAAACACCTCTTACACGTTCATTATAAATCATGAAAAACAAATTGCTTCTACTGGCTGTTACCGCCCTACTTGCCGCTTGCGCCAGCAAGGGTGCCTATGACGGTGCCCCTTCGATGCCTGCCGATGTACCCCCCCCAACCAATTTAATGGCTCCCCAATAATAACAACAGCGCTACCCCATGGAACTGCAAAGCACTTTAATCCGCCCCCTCGAACATGGTATAGAAATCCAGTGTGAAGTGGAAAATCTGTCATTGAATGTTTATTTCATCCTGGGTGAAACCGATTTCGAAGAAATTACCACCCTGGTCCCCAAAGAGCGTTTTGAACAGGGCAATGATATTCACGTTGCTTCACTGGACGAATCACTGGACATTGAAGACGAAATGGAATCCGTGCTGGTCAACATGCAATCGGAAGATACGGTTATTTTCTTTTGCTCAGATGAAAACAGCTTTCACACCGGGCTGGATTTCCTGAACTATCACGATTCACGCACTTTTATCAAACCCAATTAAACGACATAAAGTCGTTTTCAGTCTCTGTTTAAACGAAACCCATGGAAGGTCTTTCCACATCGGCAAAGGCCCCGGACACCAGGAAGATAATATCCTGCCCACTTGCGGGTCTTTATCTTTCTGCACTTCTATCGCATAACCATTCTCTAACAGTTCAAGTACAAACGCTGAAGGATGATCAGGCTCATACATCAGGTAAACATGCTTTCTGGCCCGGGTTAATGCCACATAAAACAAACGCCGCTCTTCTGCCTGCGAAAAATCTTCCGCTTCAGGCAACAAAGATTCTTGCAATAAGTTGGACACTTTACCCGATGGAAACCCGAACTCACCATTATTCAAACCCAGCACAATAACATAATCGGCCTCTTGTCCTTTTGCCGCATGCACCGTTACCCCCCTCAAATGCAATCCCGAAAACTGCTGTTCCCAAGCTTGCAAGGCAGAAGCCGGCAACAATAAATGCCTGAAACGGGCCAGGATCAATACGGTTTTCTCTGGCTGATCACCGTGCTTCAGGACAATCTCCCGCAAGACACCCGCCACCCCTTGTTTTTCATCCAACACACTCACAGCCGGCCCGGTCTGCTGCACACCGGCAATCAGACACTTACGGGTTTGTGAGGGATTTTCCAGTACAAAGCGGCTGGCCACATCCGAAATCCGGTTATTGAACCGGAATGTATGACGCAGCGCCACACACCTTGCCTTACCAAACCAGGTCTCAAACTTAGAGGTATACGCTATATCACTGCCAGCAAAGCGATAAATGGCCTGCCAGTCATCGCCCACACAAAAAAGCCGTATCTGTGGATTTTGCACTCTTAGCGCCTTAATCAACGCATAGCGCTGGGCAGACAAATCCTGAAACTCATCGATCAGTATATCGCTCCATGGAGCGATATACTTACCCTCCTGAACGTAACGGATCGCCCTGTCAATCATCATGGCATAGTCAATTTTTCCAGAGTCCAGAATATATTGTTCATGTGACTGGGCCAGGGGAATTAACAAGTCCAGCAAAATCCGCTGATAGCGGTGCTGAAAATCGGTTTTATTTTCCAGCAAGGTCCGCATGACTGACAAATTTTGATGCCCTGACCGGGCCGCCAGCAGCGCCGACTTCAGCAAATGCACCAAATGACGTAAACGGGAAGGTGAGCGAAACAACTTGTCTGAAATGGGCAAACACTCCGGCCCAAGACCCAAGGCCTGCTGAATCATGCCAACAAACGGATTAATACCTGAAGCGTCTATTTTCTGCTCGTAAAACTCAAGCAGAAAAGTACCATGCTGGCAATGAATCTCCCGCACCCTGGTGCGGTATTTTTCCACCAACGGATCATGCATGACCCATGATTCAGGCAGATCATGAATTTCCACATAGCAATCATAAGTACTTAAGTAAAAGCAGCAGCAATAAGGTTCATAAGCACGCAAATAAATATCCCTGAAATAATGCGCTCGATAAACATAAGGGATACCCAGCACGACCAGCGCATTGGCAAACAACATTTCACTCACATTTCTGGTGTAATCATCGTTATACGACCTGAAAACATGCTGCTCCAGGTAAGCCCGATATTTTTTTTCCGCTTTAAAACAGGACCGAAAACGAGGTTGGGTTTCATAGGCATCAAACCATGACAAGACAAGATGTCCATACCGGGCCGAACCATTAAGTAATTGAAAAAACTCCCTGTCAAGATAGGCCTGCAGGCAAGTGTCATCATTTAACTCGGACAAGGCAATCGAGGTTTGCTCAACCTCCCGGACAATACTTAAGCCCAAAGCATGAAATGTTCTGGCTTGAACAGTCCCGCCCCCTTGCTTCTGCCGTGAAGCAATACGACTATCCATTTCATGAGCAGCCTCTCGGGCAAACGCCAGCAACAGAATCTGCTCTGGCCTGGCCTTGCCACTGGCCTGTAAATAAGCGGCACGACCTGCCAGCGTACTGGTTTTTCCGGTTCCGGCACCGGCCAAAACCAGGGTATTTCTGGCACTGGATACACATGCAGTACGCTGTTCATGCGTAAGGGGTTGTCGCTCTATCCTGTCAAACAGGCTTTTATAAGCCTTCAATTCCTGTAATTCACCATCACTGCCAGATTCACTCATCGCTGCTCCGCCTAAAAAGCAACCTTATTCTAATAAAAGAAATTCACATAAAATGAAGTAATGGCCAAATACATCCAGGGGCCAAATACATCCAGGACAACAGAAGCGAAAATAAAAATGCCCGCCTTTAAGGCGGGCATATGGACTGCCTGGAGTTTCTGACTAAAAAGCCAGACCGGGCGAGTACCGAAGTCTTGAAACTTACTTAGGCGAAGACATATCCTGGACCGGAGCAGTACCTTGCGGTGCGGCGGGCACAACCGTGGTAGAGGTCTCTTGAACCCTCTCTGTACGGCCATCAGGATATACAATTGTTTTTACCGTTGTATCAGCCTGATAGGAACCCACTGGAAGTTGTGCGCCTGCATTAAGTTGCTGGGCCTGCTCGGGGGTGAGCACGACCGTTGATTCTCTAATGCGTAAAGTGGGCTCTACATACATATCCTGGGATTTGGCCCAAGCAGAGCGCGTATCTCTTTCCTGAGCCTGAACCGCCTGAACCATTGCTGAAGCAGTGAGTGCGACCAAAGCAGGGATAATATATTTTCTCATGATTGAAATCCTTGAAATAGGCGATTGAAATCCTTGAAATAGGCGTTACCCGTTTCCATATTGCTCATTGTAAACCTTGCAATCACAATTTCATCTTTTACCAAATTAGGGAAATTGCATTGCAAGTGCACACATTAGAAAATTACATTACTTTTAAACAGTAAGAAATTTTCTTCAGCTACTGGAATACTATATCCTTTATTTCAATAAAAGTAAAAAATTTCTCTTATTTTCGTTACAATAACTACTGTCCCCAGGAGATAAAATCCATGAAAAAAATACTGTTTGCTATTTTTCCCCTCGTGTTGGCAGGCTGCGCATCCAGCGGCATAGACGTTGTTGACAGAAACAATTTTGGTGTTAAATGTTCTGCAGATGCCAATACGCCACCCAATTGGGAAATGTGCATGAAAACAGCACAGGCCACCTGCGGGGTGCAATCGGTTGTCAACGCATCACAACATGCACCCACCGGTTCGGGCAATCCGGACGATGCCTATTTCATGACATTTCAGTGTCACTGATTACGCGCAACCATTCAGTCTTGAACACCCAACCGCCACAAACGGGTCACTTCCGCCTTTCTGGCGGCATGCAACCCGTCTGTGGCATCGGTCACTTTAGCATGATGCGGTTTTATATCAAGCCGTTCCAGCACGGTTAATCCCGCCTGGCGTATCCAGTCAGGCAAGTCTTCAGGGCTTCGCAAACCAAGGTGCTCGGCAAAATCAGACATAATCAGCCAGCCCTGGCCATTCCGGTTTAAATGAGCGGGTAGATGCTGCAAAAAACCCTTCAGCATTGCACTACCGGGATCATACACCGCCTGCTCCAGCGGTGAGGATGGTTTTGCAGGAAGCCAGGGTGGATTACAAACGATCAAATCCGCCTTGCCTTCAGGAAAAAAACTGCGCTGCTCTACCGTTATCACGTCCTCATGGCCCAGATTGGCAATATTGAAACGGGCACATTCAACCGCCCTTTCCTGCAAATCAGTCGCCACAATATGCGGTACTCCCCGTTTGGCCAGAATAATTGACAAAACACCGGTACCGGTACCAATATCAAACGCGGTCTGGCAGCCTTCAGGCAAGGGGGCCTGGTCGAGCAACTGCAAATATTCACCCCGTACCGGTGAAAACACCCCATAAAACGGATGGATTTTGCCACCTGCCTGGGGCACCGGCACGCCGTTGCGGCGCCACTCATAAGCACCAATCACCCCCAACAACTCTCTGAGTGAAACTACAAAAGCACCGGTATGGTCATACACTTGTTCACAGGCTTGTTGCACATCAGGAGCGCGACGAAGCGCGATATGAAAGCCAGGCTCAATTCGAATAAGCAGCATACCCAACAGACGGGCACGTTGAGCCTTCCCCAAACGGTACAAATTGAAAGCATCACGACTGTTTTCCCTGGTGGCGGTTTTTTCTTTTTTTCTGGCCGTTTTCTTATCAAGACGCCGTGCCATGGCCTGCAACAGCTGACGGGCATTCTGATAATCACCCTGCCACAGTAAACCGACCCCTTCATGCGCCAGCCTAAGTGCCTCATCGGCAGTCAAAGTATCATTCACAGGCACAATACGCCTGGGTGGCCTGGCACCGCTTTCAGAATGCCACTGGACAGCATGATTTATTTCGTTTTCCTGCCAGGAAAGGGTTTGCGGCATAATTTCAACAGTCATTCTCTAAACACGCGACAACAAAAAAGCCATATAGGCAAAATAAAGCAAAACAAAAAACGCGCCCTCTTTACGGGACACCATGGATTTGCTTCTAAGAATGGGGATACACAACAAGGCAACCGCAATCATTAATGGAAAATCAATCCAGAGAAGATCGTGACCTATAGTGATTCCACCCGGCACGACAAGCGCAGTCACACCCAGGATAAACAAAATATTGTAAATACTGCTGCCAATCAGATTGCCAATCGCCACATCCCGATCATTCTTGATGGTGGATAAAATAGTAGTAACAAGCTCGGGAGAAGAGGTTCCAATAGCCACAATGGTTAAACCGATAATCGCATTGGAAACCCCGAAATGCTCGGCAATGGTGACCGCACTATCAACCAGCAGATCCGCTCCCAACACAGATAAAGCCATACCCGCACACAACACAATCAGGTTCCAGGTTTTGGTGGCGGCTGTCCAGGTCGTAATGGTTTTTTCGGCACCAAACTCCTGGACAAACTCATGCTGCACGGCAATAGACTCTTTATGACTCATGCGAATCAACACAAGCGTGTAAACAATGGCCATCAAAAACAGAATTCCGCCATCAAGCCGACTAATGACCCCATCCATAGACAGAAAAAGCAAAAATACGGAACAAAACACAACGACAGGCAAATCCAGCTTCAGGCTTTGTTGTTGAATGGGCAATGCTCGAATGGCAGCACTCAAGCCCAGGATAAAAAGAATATTAACCAGATTGGTGCCGATAATATTCCCAATGGCCATTTCCCCTTGACCACTCAAACCGGCCGTGATCCCCACTGCCAGCTCAGGAGTACTGGTACCAATGGAAACAATCGTCAAGCCAATAATAATCGGCTTGATATGCAGCATGACGGCAATACGTGCTGCACTTCTGAGAATCATCTCGGCGCCAAGGATAATAATCACCAGGCCGGCTACAAAAATAACGGCGGGATGGAATTCCAATTACTTCTCCAGCTGTCTCAATACAAATTTGCGGATTTCACCAAACCACAAAACGCTACTGCCCATCAAAATGCACATTCCCCATTGCTCCAGACTGAGCGGAACAGTATTGAATGCCACATTGAGAAAGTCCACATGAACCACGGCAACCTGCAACAAAGCCGACAGACCCACCGCCCACAAAAGCCACCGGTTAACAAACATATTCGTGAACGCGCTGCTTAATTCCGAGCGGGCATTGAAACAATTGAATAGCTGCGCAAAAACAAGCACCGTAAAACCTGCTGTACGGGCCAGCTCAAGACTTTCATTACCCTGCAGCATGCCGCCTGGCAAATAAAAATCAATGGTCATCAAGGTGGCGAGGCTCATCACCAGACCGACCAGTAATACACCCAGCCACATCCTGCCATCAATGGTGCTTTCTGTTTGCCGACGCGGCTTGCGTGCCATCACATCTTCGGTCTGCGGGTCCAGTCCCATGGCCAGCGCAGGCCCCGAGTCGGTCACCAGATTGATCCACAAAATCTGGGTCGCCATCAGGGGCACAACAACCCCGCCACTTTCCGAATACAAACCAAGCAGGCCCGCACCCACCACCCCCAAAAACACGGTCAGCACCTCGCCCATGTTGGAAGACAGCAAATAACGCAGGAACTTGCGGATATTATCAAAAATATTACGACCTTCACGCACCGCAGATACAATGGTGGCAAAGTTATCATCGGCCAGAATCATCTTGCCGGCCTCTTTGGTGACTTCAGTACCGGTAATCCCCATGGCCACACCAATGTCAGCCGTTTTCAGGGCCGGCGCATCGTTAACGCCATCACCGGTCATGGCCACAATATGTCCCCTCTTTTGCAGTGCATCCACAATACGTTGCTTGTGAGTTGGTGCCACCCTGGCAAAAACGGATACGTTGTCCACCGCCTGCAGGAAAGCCTGCTCATCAAGGCGATCAAGCTCTTCACCGGTAAGCGCACCCTCATCTTCGGCAATAATGCCCAAATCCTGTGCGATGCGGGCTGCCGTGCGCGGGTGATCCCCCGTAATCATAATGACCCTGATTCCTGCCCGATGGGCTTCCTGAATGGCAGGTCCCACTTCTTCACGCGGAGGATCTATAATCCCGACCGTACCGACAAAGATCATGTTTTGCTCAAGCGCTTCCAACTGATCAAGATCCTCATGACTGCCAATGGGACGATATGCAACGGAAAGCGTCCGATAAGCGGCCCCGGACAAACGATCCACATCAGCCAAGGCCTTGGCCCTCAGCTCATCGGTAAAAGCCACCACATCCATCCCCAAGCGGCATTTCGTGCAGCGCTGCATAAGAACGTCCGGTGCCCCCTTGCTGATCAAGACCAGCATATCATCATGCTCATGATCTTTTTCAATGGTCGACATCATTTTCCGGTCGGAGCTAAAAGGAATTTCCAACACCCTTTCAAAACGCTGCTTACGGCGTTCTGCCACATTCAGTTTCTGTTCGGCCACCAGAAAAGCGGCTTCGGTCGGATCTCCCCGGATCTCCCACTCTCCGTCCTTGTTCAGGCGCAAATCCGCGTTATTGGCCAGGCTGCCACCGCTCAGCAAAGCCACCTGTTCGGCATGTAACTGCCCTGACTCCAAGGGCTTACCATCAACACTGACACTCCCTTCCGGTATATAGCCAACCCCGCTTAAGTCGGTATAACCCGAACTGGTATACGCCTGCCCAATCATCATTTCCGAACGGGTTAGTGTTCCCGTTTTATCGGTACAAATCACCGAAGCTGAACCCAATGTTTCAACAGAAGAGAGTTTTTTAACAATTGCATTTCGCTTGGCCATTTTCTGGACACCCAAGGCCAACACCACCGACAAAATGGCGGGCAAACCCTCGGGCACGGCCGCCACCGCCAGCGAAACCCCCAGCAACAGAACATTAATGACATCTGAAAGACTATTTATTTCCGACAGCAGCAATACCGTGACCACCACGACCAGGGCAATTGCACTCACGGCCTTGCCAAGCATACGGCCAATATGCCCGATTTCCTTTTGCAAAGGGGTTTGCCCTTCAACGGTTTGATCCAGCATTTGCGCAATGGATCCCATTTCCGTATCCATGCCGGTTGCTGTCACGACCGCTTTGCCGGTGCCCTGCACTACCGCGGTTCCCTTGAAAATCATGTTCAGGCGGTCACCTAACGGCAAAACCCGCTCCAGGCGAGCCGCATCTTTCATGACGGCCTCGCTTTCACCCGTCAGGGACGCTTCCTGGATTTTCAGGGCCGACGCACGAAGGAGCCGGGCATCAGCCCCGACGGCATCCCCCTCTTCCAGCATGAGAATATCTCCGACCACCAGACTGGTACTGGGTACACGGCTCACCACGCCATCACGCAATACGGCAGACGTGACTTCGGTCATTTTTGCCAGTGCCGCCACCGCGTTTTGCGCCTTGTTCTCTTGCACATAACCCAAAATGGCATTACCCACCACAATCAATAAAATCACCAGCGCATCAATGGGCCAGCCTACCCAACCCTCTACGGCCCAGGCAATCACGGAAATCAAAATGGCAATCAGCAACAAATAAACCAATGGATCCTGAAACTGCCTCAAAAACCGTTTCCAGCCAGGAACCGGCACGGCAGCCCGCAGCACATTGGGACCATCCTTTTGCAATCGCTGGCTTGCCTGTGAACTGCTCAAACCGGTTTCAGGATGAGTACCCACCTCCTGTACAACCGCCTCGGGGCTTTGTACGGAAGGATCTGTCTCGCCACGCTGCTTTGCCATTTCCCTGCTTTCCTTTGAAGATTACTTTTCCTGCAGTTTCCAATACATGAAACTATGTGATTTTGAAAACAAACGCCTAAAAACAAATAGCACGGCCAACACACAACCGATGGCCGATGCTGCACTAAGAAAAAACATGACAATAATCTGGTAACGGATCGCCTGCTCGGGATCCTGACCTGCCAGAATCTGCCCGGTCATCATGCCGGGAAGACTCACCAGCCCAATAACCATCATGCTGTTAATCGTTGGCATCATGCCTGCCATCACTGCATTTTGTGCCGGCTCCTTATAAGCCTCCCAGCGGGTCGCCCCCAGGGAAAGCATCATTTCCACCTGTTCACGTTTCTGAATCAATTCATGCGTAATGCGATCCAAGCCCAATGACACGCCTGTAAGCGTATTGCCCAGAATCATGCCCATAATGGGAATCACGTACTGGGGCTTGTACCAAGGTTGTACCTGCAACACGAGCACCAACCCCAACAAGGCTATCAGCCAGGAAGACACCCATACCGAGACCAGTGCATCCACTCTCATGCCGCCGTATTGAACACGATTGCGATTATGCGCAGCCATACCGGCGATCAACGTCATGATGCCAATAATAAACAGCACCACATACCATTGATCCAGACTGAACACCCATTTCAGGATATAACCAATCAGCAACAGCTGAACAACCATCCTGACCGCAGCCACCAACAGGCTCTTTTCAAGCTTGAGCTTTAAAAAAAAGGAAATCAAACCATTGGCCAGCACCAGCAAAGAGGCCAAAGCAATATCCAGATAAGAAATTTCGATATAAGAAGGCATTATGCAACACCTGTCGTTAATACACCGGCATTCATATGCCAGACTTGCCGCCCAACCCGTTTTTTTTGCTGCTCATCATGACTGATCCATACATAAGCCCTGGTTTCATCATGCAGTTGCATCCATTTATTGATTAATAACTCCACCTGCATGGCCATGTCCACATCCAGGGCAGAAGTGGGTTCATCAAGCAGCAAAATCACCGGATCCAGTTGCAAAACCCGTAACAGACAAACCAGCTGCCTTTCCCCACCTGATAAGTCAGCCGCATTTTTTTGCAAAAACGTGTCCGGTTTATCGATCACGGCTAAAAATCGGGCGATTTTTTCTGGATCGAAACGACGTTCCCGATTGATACGCAAGGCAAATGGGAAGACCAGATTTTCCTGTACCGTTCCCCGTAACAAGACGGGGCGTTGCCGGATATAAGCCACCCTTGAACGATAATGTGGAATATCCACCGGTTTTACAAGCTGTCCGTTAAAAGTAATACTGCCCTGATCAGGTTGGTCAAGCAGGGCCAGCATACGACAAAACACGCTCTTGCCCGACCCTGAGCTTCCGGACAGGACAATACGGTCACCCGGGTAAATCAAACAGGAAGCGAATTTCACCAGCATGACCTTGTTAATCGGGTCTGTCCGGCACAGATTATCGGCTTTGAGCAAGGCCGTTTCATTACCCATCATGACTGTCCAAGAGAATGGTGACAGGACCATCGTTGATGAGGGCCACTTTCATATCGGCACCAAAAATACCGCTTGGAACCGTCTTACCCAATGCCTTTTCAAGCGCCTGCACAAAACCATCAAAAAAAGGCAAGGCCATTTCCGGACGGGCCGCCTTGATATAAGAAGGACGATTGCCCTTGCGCGTATCCGCCAACAGGGTAAACTGGCTAACGGCCAGAATCTCAAACCCCTTGTCCAGAATAGAAAGATTCATGACGCCCTGCGCATCATCAAAAATACGCAATTGCGTCATTTTACGCACCAGATAATCGATATCTTTTTGCGTATCCTCCGGGCTTATCCCCACCAGCGCCAGCATTCCCGGGCCAATGCTTGCGACCAACTGCCCATCAACCGTGACACTGGCCTGTTGTACCCGCTGAACAACCACCTTCATTTGTCGGCCACCCGATATACCCATTGAATGATGTCATGATTGATCCGGCTTGATGCCTGCCCGAAAGCCTGAACGACCTCGGGGACCTGACTTCCATCAACCGGTTCGGCAACACTGAAATGCCGACTGTCAATTACCCGGCCACTTTGGCTGTTGACAAGACTCGCCTCAAAGGAAATGACAACAGTGGGTTGCTCATTACGATAAACAACCTGAAAATCCACCAGATCTCCTCGCAATTGATAATCAGCGAACAGGTTTTCCCTTTCATTATCAACGGCTTTCAGGTCGCTGATTCTACGCATATCCCGGATAAGCCTGTTACGGAAAACAACCGGTGCGAAATCATTCCAGCGACTTCCCTCATAAACACTAAGACGATTGCCGTCCGGTGCAACGGCAATACGGTTGGAATCAAGAAAACTGCCGGCATAAGGAGTAAAAACACTTAAGGTCTTGGCTGACAAACCTGAAAAAGACGGTACAACTGTCTCATGGGCAGCTGGCAACTGATAAACGATGAGTGGGTCTGATTCGGGAAGAATTGAACATGCGCCGAGTAATGAAACCAGCGATACTGCCAGGATGCACCTGAATTTCCTTCTCATGGCTTGAACTCCTTGATTTGATTGCCGTTTAGCAGATACCCGGACGGATCTTCCCTGAGTTGCCGAAGAATGCCTTGTAAATCACCGAAAGCATTCCTGAATTCAAGCAAAGCCGGGCCAATACCCTTTAACCCCTGAATACCCTGACCAATGGCTCCCTGATTGTTTTTAACCAGCTTCTGAACATTGGCGCCCGCGTTTTCCACTGACTTCATGGCTTGGCTGGCATTTTGCAAGAGCTTGGCACCCTGCTCGTTAAGCAAATCATTGCTACTGCTGGCCAGATCACCAATAAACCTCATGGCACCATTCACCTGTTTGACCATTGCCGTCAACTCGACCAGGAAACTATCCACATTGTTTTCCTGGGCAGACAGAAAATTGCTGATTTCCTCAATGTTATCCAGCGTACTGTCAATTTTTTCGGCATTTTCATCAGACAAAATATTTTTGGCATTCACAATCAGTTCGGTCAGGTTATACATTAATGATTCACCATTACTCAATAGCGCCATTAAAGCCGAGGGAGTTGCTACAATAACCGGGTCTTCATCACCCACTCCCACCAATTCAGGGCTGTCTGGCGAACCACCACTCAACTCAATGACTGAAAGGCCGGTAATACCCGTCAGACTTAATTTGGCCGTCACATCCTGTTTTATGGGTACATTTGCCTGAATCCTGACCCGGGCAAGTACCTTGCCTGGATCATTGGGACTCAAAGACAAAGACACCACATCGCCCACCTTGATGCCGCTGTACTGCACGGCACTACCTTTGGACAAGCCGCTTACCGCTTGATTAAATTCAATGATGTAATAACGTGCATTATTATCAGCACTGGATTTACCCAACCAAAGGGCAAATAACAAAGCTGCCGCCGTACAGACAACGGTAAAAATGCCAATCAGCACGTGATGCGCCTTGGGTTCCATTTTTTCTACTCCCGGGACAACGTGTGTCCTGCTTGATAGGCCGCCCTTCCTCGGGGACCATGAAAATATTCCTGAATCCAGGGATTATCAATTTGCTCTATTTTTTCCAATACATCGACGGCCAATACTTTCTTTTCAGACAAAACGGCAACCCGGTCACAAGCGGTATACAAGGTATCCAAATCATGGGTCACCAAAAAAATAGTGAGCCCCAGGGCATTACGCAAGGTCATGATAAGCTGATCAAAACTGGCCGCACCAATAGGATCAAGCCCCGCCGTTGGCTCATCCAGAAAAAGAATGGCCGGATCCAGTGCCAGGGCCCTTGCCAAAGCGGCACGCTTGACCATCCCCCCTGACAGACTGGCCGGGTAATCATAAGCGGCTTTGGCCGGCAAACCGGCCAGCGCGATTTTCAAACGGGCAATTTCCTCGGCATCGGCCCGTTTCAGGCCCGCCTGCTCGATTAAGGGAAAAGCGACATTCTCAAGTACCGTCAGGGATGAGTATAAAGCACCACGCTGAAACAGCACGCCAAATTTTCTCTCAAGCGCGGAGCGGTCACGATCGGGAAGCTGAAGCAGGTTTTGCCCAAAAACCCTTACTGAGCCAGACGCAGGCCGAAGCAACCCAACGATAGATCGCAGCAGCACCGACTTGCCGGTCCCCGAGCCGCCCACAACCCCCATGATTTCTCCTTGGTAAACATCAAGGTCAAGGTCTTTATGGACAACGTGGGTACCAAAGCTGTTTACCAGATCCCTGACCTCGATGACAGGCACAGGATTTTCATTCCATTTACCTACCATCCCATCTCCATGAAAAACAAGGCAGCCAAGGCATCAAGCAAAATAACCAGAAAAATACATTGCACCACGCTGGAAGTGGTGTGCTCCCCCACTGATTGGGCGCTGCCATCAACCTTGAAACCTTCATGACACCCAACCACGGCAATGACAAAAGCGAAAATCGGTGCTTTGACCATACCAATCCAGAAATGACGGACCGGCACATTCTCACTGATAATATCCATAAACATAACCGGGGAAATTTCAAGGCTTACGATACAAACCACCAGGCCACCCAACATGCCAGACAGCATGCCCAGGAAAGTAAGGATGGGCAGGGAAATCAGCAAGGCCAGCACACGCGGAATTACCAACAGATAGACCGGATTCAGGCCAGATGCCCTGAGCGCGTCAATTTCCTCATTGACCTTCATGGAGCCCAACTGCGCCGTAAAGGCACTGGCCGTTCTGCCGGCCATTAAAATGGCGGTCAGTAAAATGGCAAACTCACGCAAGTTGGAAAAGGCCACCAAATGCACCGTATAAACGGAAGCACCGAAATCGGCCAAGACGGTGGCACCTAAAAAAGCAATGACAGCCCCCACCATAAAGGTGAGCAGCATGACAATGGGAACGGCATTTAATCCACTGGTTTGCACCTGTGCAACCACCGAAGTAAAACGCCATTGACGGGGATGCCACACAAGACGAAACAGGGATTCAAGGATCAGCCCGGAAAACCCCAGCAATGAAATAAATTGCCGCCACACCGTGGTAACGGAGTACCCTATTTGCCCGAAAATTTGACTGATTGGGCCGGCTTCAGGCTTTTTCGGGACCCCGTCCGTTAACTCAAGCGCCTGCGCAACCGTTTGGAGCAACGCTTTCTTTTCTGCCGGTAAAGGACTGTCTGCCTGCAACAGCAGGCGCGTATTGTCCTGTCCCAGCAATTGAATCAGCCTGGATGCACCAACGGTATCAAGCATGCCAAGGCGACTGCCATCCAGACTGATTTTTTCAGGTACAGGCTGTTTTTTATACCGCTTCGTGAATTTTTCCAATGCGACAAAGTTATCCAGTATCCAGTCACCCTGAATACAAAGATAATAACCATCGGCCCGCTGTTCTGTAACCAGAAAATCAGCTTGCATGGCATTCACATAGAAAATAATAGTAACGCATTTTATCGTTCACTCACCAAATGGTAATTGCTCAGATCTTACTATAATTCATTTCTAAAAGCCCAGATCCGAGCCTGCCCCCAGCAAAGTTGCAACACCCAGTGAGGCAAAAATACAGGCTGCAATTGTATGAACCAGCTTCATGGGAATGCGGTCGGCCAGCTTATCGCCTATAAATACCGCCGGAACATTGGCAATCATCATACCCAATGTGGTACCAATAACAACCATTAATAACGTTGTAAAGTGCGCACCAAGCGCGGGTGATGAATAGTGGGCAGCCATGGCAACCGTGGCAATCTGGGTTTTGTCACCCATCTCGGCCAGGAAGAAAGTAACAAGAGTGGCACCAAAAACGCCAAACTTCCCGGCAATCGTGGTTTCTTCTTCTTCGATTTTATCGGGGATCAGGGTCCAGATGGCCATGGCAATAAAAGAAAGACCCAGTACCCAACGCAAAATCTCCGGGCTGACGGCTGCTGTAATCCAGCCCCCCAGTGCACCGGCCAAACCATGATTGACAACGGTGGCAACAAGAATTCCAAGAATAATGGGCAGGGGTTTTTTAAAGCGGGCAGCAAGAATAAATGCCAGTAATTGGGTTTTATCACCCATTTCGGCCAGGGCCACCACGCCAGTAGAGACAAGAAGTGCTTCCATAAATACACCTTGGCCGGAAAGAGACGAATGACTACCGCACTTTTCCGGCCAATGTAGAAAGCGCAATAATCAAAGGTCTTGCCAAGTTTTTTGAGAACCGTTTACGCCATGGTGAATACCAAGCATGTTGACGCAAACCCCTGGAAACAGAGAGGCTACTCCCCAATGAAGTAAACGGATTCTAGCACGTTCATGGAATAATTAAAGCCTGTTTTGGCGATAAGACCACACTATTGCCATCTTTTTAAGTGGAAACTGCCAGACCTTTCTCGTCAAACAGACCCTCGAATAAAATCGAGCTTAAATAACGCTCGCCTGAATCAGGCAGGATAGCCACAATGACTTTACCGGCATTCTCAGGCAGTTTGGCCAGACGAATCGCGGCGGCAACGGCAGCCCCGCTTGAAATGCCTGAAATAATCCCTTCCTCACGGGCAAGACGCAAGGCGTATTCCACCGCGTCCTCATTGCTGACCTGCTCTACACTGTCAATTAAGGAAAGATCAAGCACTTCCGGGATGAAACCTGCACCAATGCCCTGAATTTTATGAGGGCCAGGCTTGATTTCCTGACCGCTACGGGCCTGTGTAATCACTGGACTGCCAGTAGGCTCAACCGCAACTGCCTGGATTTTTTTGCCTTGGGTATTTTTAATATAACGGGTGGTACCGGTTATGGTACCACCGGTACCAACACCGGAAACCAGGATATCAATCGCACCATCCGTATCATTCCAGATTTCAGGACCCGTAGTGGTTTCATGAATGGCAGGGTTGGCAGGATTTTTAAATTGGTGAAGCAAGACATATTTAGCCGGATCTGAAGCAACAATTTCCTCGGCTTTGGCAATCGCACCACTCATGCCTTTGGCCCCTTCTGTCAGGACCAGCTTGGCACCAAATGCCGCCAGCAGTTTACGACGCTCAAGACTCATGGTGTCGGGCATGGTCAGGGTAATGGGAATGCCTTTAGCGGCGGCGACAAATGCCAGCGCGATCCCTGTGTTGCCACTGGTCGGCTCAACAATTTCTTTTCCGGCCGTCAAAACCCCTTTCTGCTCTGCATCAGCAACCATGGCGGCACCAATCCGGCATTTGACCGAATAGGCGGGATTACGCCCTTCTATTTTCACCAAAACCGTTGCGCCAGCACCATCGGTAACACGATTCAACTTAACCAAAGGTGTGCGCCCTATTGCCTGCGCGTTATCAGAAAACCATTTAGCCATACAGATACCCAAAAAAATTGCTGAAAAATTTCAGTTTGAAGATTAAATTTCAAAAAAGTATAGGCTGATTCTTTAAAAAAAAGAACAACTAATTTATTAATTTTATATTACTAAAATTTATATAAAACACATAAAAAATAATGTACAAACAAGACAGGCACAACATCAAGGAGGAAAAATTGGATCTGGAACTTTCAAACAAACAGGTACTTGTCACGGGTGGTTCAAAAGGCATCGGATTGGCCAGCGCCATTGCCCTGGCCAAAGAGGGTGCCCATATTCATCTGGTTTCAGGCAATGCCCAAACCCTGGCAAAAGCAGCCGATGAATTAAAAACACAAACAGGTACAACAGCACAAACCACGGCCCTGGATTTATCCCTGCAGGAAAACCGCGAACAACTGGCTCCGGTTCTGAAAAACACCGACATCCTGGTTAACAATGCCGGTGCCATTCCCGGTGGTGGCTTCAAGGAAGTTGACTTTGCACGCTGGAGCAAAGCATGGGATCTGAAAGTACATGGTTATATAGAATTGACCCGACTGGCCTTGGATTTCATGATGGCAAGAAAATCAGGGGTCATCATTAATGTGATTGGAGCCGCTGGCAGCAATCCTCGCTATGAATATCTGGCGGGTTCTACCGGCAACGCAGCACTTATAGCCTTCACCAAGGCTGTAGGCGGCTACAGCAGTACAGCCGGCGTACGCGTGCTGGGTCTTAACCCGGGACCGACCAAAACCGATCGCCTGCTAACCCTTTACAAATCGCGGGCACAAGCCAAATTCAATGACTCCGAACGCTGGCAGGAACTGCTTGAGCACCTGCCTTTTGGCCGCCCTGCCGAAGCGGAAGAAATCGCTGACATCGTCACTTTTCTGGCTTCGGCAAGAGCATCCTACCTAACTGGCTTGGTGATTGAAGCCGATGGTGGTGCCGGCTTTCTGAAATAAACAGGCGGTTTCCAAGTCATTCAAAGCGCTGGAATGAAAACCGGCGCTTTTTTCTTTAAAACCAATTGCATTAGCAGGCCACCATAAACCGGCAATTTCGTTATAAAAAGACAAAACGCTTATTAAACGATCAAAACTTATTAAAACCAAAATAAATATTTATTTATCAATGGCTTATAAAAATATTTCAATCTTATGAAATAGTTATCCACAATGATCTCAACAAAATTTGTGGACAGATTCAGCCATGTGGACAAATTTCCCCGACTTTAAACCGCCTTACCCTTGAGCAACGCAGTTGTGATTTCAGCCACATGCTTACCCTGGTAATGTGCACCATCCAGTTCATTTTGACTGGGTTTTCTGGCACCATCACCCCCTGCAATAGTGGTGGCCCCATAAGGACTGCCACCGGTAACCTCGTCAAGTATCATTTGTCCCTGGAATGAATAAGGCAAGCCAACCACAATAAAACCGTGGTGCAATAGAACAATCTGGGTCGACAAAATCGTGCTTTCCTGGCCACCATGCTGGGTGGCGGTAGAGGTAAAGACGCTGCCCACTTTACCAATTAAAGCCCCGGACGCCCATAAACTGCCGGTTTGATCCAGAAAATTTTTCATTTGGGCTGCCATATTGCCAAAACGGGTTGGCGTGCCAAAAATAATGGCATCGTACTCAACCAATTCTGCCGTGGTGGCAATGGGGGCCTGTTGGTCCAGCTTGAAATGGGCATTGCGGGCAACCTCTTCAGGAACCAGCTCAGGTACCCGTTTAACCACGACCTCGGTACCGGCTACCGCCCGCGCACCTTCGGCAACCGCTTGCGCCATGGTTTCTATATGACCGTAAGAAGAATAATAAAGTACTAAAATCTTTGCCATGATGATTCCTTCTGTTAAAAACTGCATGAACCACAAAGAAACGTACTGACACAGACAGTATATTACAAAACCGCCCAAATAATACATGGGTAACGCGGCCTAATCCGTTAGGCCACCGGGTGCTCATTCTTGGGAGAATCGTACAAGGCCTGATGCAAATTCTCACGGGCAATATCCGCCCAGGCTTCTACATCAAACTGTAATTCAAGCGTGGCACAGGTAGGCATATAGGCAACTCTATCTGTAAATAAATGGACAAAATCCGTTATCTCAGGGTTGTGACCTACCAGCATGACATAAGACAAACCATCATCAAAATCTTTCACGACCTCAAGAATATCGCCAGGCTGACAGGCATACAAACGGTCATTCACGGTAATATTCCTGTGCTTGTAGCCCAACGATTTGCCCAGGGCTTTTGCCGTTTCCGCAGTACGCACCGCCGGACTGGTTAACACCAGGTCAGGTTTGACCCCACGACTGGCCAAACGTTTCCCCATTTTCTCTACATCATGCTTTCCCCTGCCCGCCAATGGACGGATACGATCCGGCAGGGTAGGATCGCTCCAGCTTGACTTTGCATGACGAACCAATAATAAGGTTTTCATTTTTTTATCCTTAATGTTAAATCCTGCTCAACATTATCATGCCATTGTTTCAGGCAGAGGGATGAACTCAGTATTGTCATCGGGCGGAAGTGAAAATTTCCCGGCCTTCCAATCCGCCTTTGCCTGTTCTATCCGTTCTTTCCGGGAAGATATAAAATTCCACCACATATGCCGTGGCCCCAACGGCTCGCCCCCAAGAAGCATTAGACGGGTGTTTTCCTGCGCCATCACATCAGGCAAGCTGTCCCTGGCAAAAACCAGCATTTGCCCAGCCACATAAATTTGCCCCTGTATCTGCAGTTTGCCACTATTAATATAGAGCGCTCTTTCAGGATAAGCCCGAGGCAACGGTACCCGCATGCCCATGCTTACTTCCATATGCAGGTAAAATAACGGAGAGTGAACCGTTACCGGGCTTTCCAGCCCAAAAGCGCTACCGGCAATAAGTCGGGCCCACAGGCCTTCCTCCCTCATGACCGGCAACTCAAACGCATTGTAATGAACAAAGGAAGGTTTGGTTTCTTCATACTCTTCGGGCAAGGCAACCCAGGCCTGGATACCATCAAGACGCCCTCCGGTAGCACGCATGCCGTCAAAACGCTCTGAATGGCTAATACCTGCACCCGCTGTCATCCAGTTTAATTCACCAGGCAAGATAAGTTGCTTATAACCAAGACTATCCCGATGCGTCATTTCACCTTCGAACAGATAAGTCACGGTAGATAGACCAATATGGGGGTGAGGCCTAACATCACGCTCAAGTGGAATGGGCGCCACCATATCATGAGGCCCCATTCGATCAAAGAAAACAAAAGGACCTACCGATCGGCACTTGCGAAAAGGCAACACCCTGCCCACCTCAAATCCACCACCAAGATCATGGCGGCGTGTTTCAATTACGATTTCTGGCATGATGGTTTTTCCTGTAAAATCAAGGCATAATTCATGATAAATGAAATCCTTAAGCTTGACTTGTGGTGTTTTTACCCATTAGCCGAAAATCACAACCATTACTTACATATTCATATTTTAAGTATTAAGCAACTGGCATATAATCGCAGCACCTGAAAAGGTGGACGGCCCCGGGTTGATTGCAGCTTGGATACAATCAACCAAAGCAGTTGTCGCAAATTTTCTGGCTGCTTTGCCGTCCTTCATAAAACTGTCTCCCCTAGCCCAAACCATACATTAAAAGAAACTTTCACTTGCCACACCAGGACTTGCCCGGCCAACTTGAGTGTTGCGGCAAAATAACAAAAAAACAACTATCCAAACCGGTTAATTATTAATTATCATTAAACCTGTTACTCTCAAACAATTTTATTATTCATAACAAAAATATCAATGGACAAACAATTAAACCAACAATGGTATTACGGCTGGAATATTGTAGGCGCCGCGACTATTCTGACCTTGCTGACTGTGGGCATGCGATTGGGCATTGGCCCGTTTTTTTTACCCATTATCAATGACTTGCACTTTACCCGCAGTGAACTCTCGGGCGTTATTGCCATCGGCATGCTTTTTTACGGCCTTGGCATGCCCGTTGCCGGCTACCTGGTGGGCACCAAAGGCACCCGTTTTGTACTTTTGCTAGGTACGGCCATTGTCGTTGCGTCTTCCATCTGGACAACCATGGCAAGCAGTTTGACCAATTTTTTCTTTGCCTATGGTATTTTCCTTTCAATTGGATTGGCCTTTACCAGTCAGGTAGCGCTAACACCCGTCATCAGCCGCTGGTTTATCAGGCAAAGAGGCATGGCGCTGTTCTTTTTATCCACGGGTTCCATGGCCGGTATCGCCATCATGACCCCCCTGTTTACGTATACTAATGAAACTTTTGGCTGGAAAGAAACTATCCTTGGTTTTGCCGCCGTGTTTGCCCTTATTACTATTTTCTCTGCCCTGTTCATCATTCGCGAACACCCGCCAGAACATGCCGACCTGTTAAATAGCGCTTCAGCTAAAAAGACAACCGCTGCCAAACCAGCCACTCAAACAGCCCCCATCAGCCTGAAACAGGCCTTGCGCACCGGACCATTCTGGAAAGTAGTACTGGGACTGTTTGCCTGTGGCTATAGCATGAACCTGTTAGGTGCCCACGGTGTTCCCATGCTGATGGATCACGGTTTTGACTCGGCCAGCAGCGCACTGGGAATCGGCCTGATTGGCCTGATTGCCATTTTCAGCACTTTGGTACTGGGCCGTATTTCCGATACCCTGCCCCGACGCTATATGCTGGCCGTTATTTATTTTGTGCGCGGGCTGGGCTTTTTCGGGCTTGTCATGGTTGCCGTTAACTGGCAACTTTTTGGCGTCGCCACCGTGGGTGGTGTGGTCTGGGCTGGCAGCATTGCGCTTTCTTCCGCCATTCTGGCTGATATTTATGGGGTTAAACTGGTGGGCGTTTTATATGGCCTGGCCTATGTGGGGCACCAAGTAGGCGGCATGATCAGCTCATGGCTGGGCGGCTGGGCTTATGAAACGTTCCATACCCACTGGATTTCTTTCGGCTCAGCCGGTGTCTTCTTGCTGCTTGCCGCCATCATCTCATTAACGCTTCCCGATAAAAAGCAATTCCAGTCTGCCTAAAACACAACAGCCTGCCAACCTTACCTTGAAAAAAATGCATAAATATACATTAAAACTCAGCAATGGAAAAACGGTTCAGATCCTTGCCAAAAGCGGGGGTGATGCCATAAAAAAAGCGGTCAAGGCGTATGGCTGCCAGCCTGATGAAATTTTAGTTATTGCGGTGCAAAAAATAGAGGTTTACCGGCCCAAATAGCCACGCTTTGCAAGCCATTGAGCTGGCAAAATAACCTAAAACAAATTCTGAGGGCTATAATTCGTAACAAATTTATCTGGGTATCAAACAACTACCTGCAATTCTTATCTGTTAAAGGCAAATTCGTTGCAACACTCCTTAGAAATTAATGCCATCGCCAGTTTCACGCTGGCTATTCTGCTTTTGTTTATTGGCAAAGGCTTAAGCAATCGTATTACCTGGCTACAGAAATACAGTATTCCAGAACCCGTCATTGGCGGGCTGGTCTGCACCGTTATGGTTTGCATGGCTTATTATCTACTGGATCTGCGGATTTCCTTTACCCTTGGCGTACGCGACATGCTGCTCCTGTATTTCTTTGCGGCCATTGGTCTTAATACTAATATTCAAACGCTAAAACAAGGGGGCCGTGCATTAATTATCCTGGTGATTGTTGCCTCAATTTTCATGGTGCTGCAAAACCTGCTTGGCATGAGTATTGCGCAGTACTTTGACATGGACCCCAGAATTGGTTTAATGGCCGGTTCCATCTCATTAACCGGCGGGGTGGGTACCACTATGGCCTGGGCCTCGCATTTTGTTGACACCCTGGGGCTGGATAATGCCGTTGAGATTGGTATTGCGTCCAATATGGTGGGCATGATTGCAGCATGTATGATTGGCGGTCCGATTGCCAGCCTCCTGATCAAGCGACATCGCATACAAACGTCGGCTGACCCCGAACTTGATATTGGGATGCGCTACCAGGATGAGCCCTACAAGCGGCTTAACTACTACGGCGTACTAATGGCCATTTTCTGGCTAAATATCTGCCTGATCATGGGCCGTGTGATTATTCGCCTGATCGCCTTTACCGGCCTTAACCTGCCCGCCTTTGTGGGTTGTCTGCTGGCAGGCATTATTATCCGTTCGGTAACGGCACTGGTCGTTCCCAAAGGCGGCCGCATCTGGCGCTGGCACAGCATGCAACCTGGCATTGCACTAATCTCTGATTTATGCCTTGGTATTTTCCTGACTATGGCGCTAATGGGCTTGCAACTGTGGGTTTTGCAACCCATGATCACGTTCATTACCATCACCATGGTTCTACAAATTTTACTGGTGATTGCATTCATTCTATTGGTAGTTTTCAAAGTCATGGGACGTGATTATGAAGCCGCCGTCATGTGTTCAGGCTTTGGCGGCATCGCGCTGGGTTCCACGGCCACTGCCATTGCCAATATGAGTGCCGTTACCCGCGTATACGGTAACGCCCCACGCGCCTTTATTGTGGTGCCGCTGGTCTGCGGGTTCTTTATTGACCTGATTAACGCGCTGATTATTGGATTTTTGGCCCGATAAAATCCAGATACTCAACGCGCCTTCATTGGCATTTTTCATGCAATTGGGAGCAGTACCAATTGGAAACCCGGTTTCAACCATGGCATACTGCCCCGCATGAAAATCATCAAGCATTCCGACGAATACACCAAAGAGCGACAAAAAATCCTGCACAGCTATTTCACGGACACCATTGATATTCTGTCAGAGTCTCATACTCCGCAAGAGATTGAGCAGCTATTTGAATCCCTGTCTTTTCCCATTGAAGACATCACCAAAAAATTAACCAGCCTGTCTTTTGATGACTATTTAAGATTAATTGACAAAATCAACGAAGCCTGGGCGGTTCCGGGTTTGGGCTTGAAACTGGGGATCGTTAAATCAATACGGAATTTTGGCATTTATGG
Source organism: Advenella sp. EE-W14 (assembly GCF_012923605.1). Classification (NCBI taxonomy): domain Bacteria; kingdom Pseudomonadati; phylum Pseudomonadota; class Betaproteobacteria; order Burkholderiales; family Alcaligenaceae; genus Advenella; species Advenella sp. EE-W14. The sequence goes on from NZ_JAAVNG010000010.1 coordinate 119,251, forward strand.
CTATGCCCTGATGTCCAGTACCACTTACGAACAATTTACCACTGTGGCCAACCGGATTTTCTATGCCATTTACGAGCCGCTTACCATACAGCACCACATCGTGGGTGACATGCTGGAAATTAGCTATTTACCCAAAGAACCTTTACCACGCAATATCCATACCATTTTGATGGAGCAGGTCGTGACCTGTGGTATTTCATTAATGAGCACGCAGCTTCCTGAAGAAATCAACTGGGAAAATTGCATCATTAACTGCGACTACGCGGCGCCTGACCATGCCCAGCTTTACAACGAATACTTTCCAGGGAAAATCCGCTTCAACCAGCCTGTCATGCAGTTGTGCGTCCCGGCCAGCTGGATGCAGCTGCCTTTAAAGGCAGGTAATCATTACATTTATTCTTTATGTGAAAACAAGATAGAGGATATATTAAACGGCCTTGGCACACAAAGCACCCTTTCAAACCGGATACGCCATATCCTGTTAACCAGTAACCTCAATCATCTGCCCAGTACCCCCCAGATCGCACAAAAATTTCATATTGCTGAAAGAACCCTGCACTTGCGCCTTTCCCGGGAAGGCACCTCCTATCGTACCATTTTAAATGAAGTCAGAAATGAACTGGCACAGCGATATTTGAATGAAAGCAGCCTGACCATACAGGAAATCGCTTTCCTGCTGGGCTATGAACACAGTCAGAATTTTTACCGCGCCTTTCTGAAAAACAACGGGATGACGCCGGCACAATACCGGAAGAACAAGCAATAAGCCATAACATAAACGGCTGCCTGTTCCTCCGTATACCAAACACCTATCAGGCAACGACGGCGTTTTCAATGGCCCCTATCTGGTCAATTTCGCATTTAACAACATCGCCCGGTTGCAGGAAAACAGGTGGTTCCATGGCCACACCCACTCCTTCGGGTGTACCGGTTGCAATAATATCGCCAGGCTCCAGCGTAAACGCTGTTGACAAATAAATTAATTGATCATTAATACCATGAATCATTTGTGACGTATTATTGGACTGGCGCAGCTCCCCGTTCACATAACAGCGCAGATCCAGGTTTTCAGGATTTTCTATTTCATCGGCTGTCACAATCCATGGGCCGATCGGGCCATGCGTATCAAACGATTTACCCATGGTAAACGTGAGCGTATGGAATTGCCAATCACGGGCAGACACGTCATTAACAATGAGATAGCCAAAAATGGCATCGCGCACATTGTCAGCAGTCAGCTTTTTCGAACGCTTGCCAATGACCACACCCAGCTCAACCTCATAATCCAGTTTTTCAGTGACGCCTTTTTCAATCTTGCCAAACGGGTCATTCACGCAGGTAATCTGTTTATTAAACCAGGTTTGGTGCTTGCGCTCATCAACACCCAGTTTACTGGCTTCTTCCACGTGTTTTTTATAGTTCATGCCAATGGCCAGGAATTTTCCGGGGCGAGGAATCGGTGCCAACAAAGTGACATCAGTCAATGGGTAATGGGCTGCGACCCCTTCACAGTGTTCTTTCAGCATGGCCAGGGCCTCTGGGCCTGCCTCAATCAACGACTGCAAATCGTGATGCGGAAAGTCTATTTTTTTAAAATCAATAATGCCGTTATCGGTCACCACACCACATGATATTTCATTATTAAATTCAAATCTTGCAAGTTTCATAATATGTCCTGTTAAATTATATTTTCTGACTCATAGTTATAAACAAAATCCACCGGTGGTTCGGGACCCCAGGAATGCAAAGCATCTTCAGGCGGCCAGTTTTTGGCCTCCCACTGTTCGCTGTCATGGATATAGTCCATGTCCGCATAATATTCCACATAGCTTCCCCAAGGGTCTGCCACGTAATGAAAAAAGTTGGAGCCAATCGAGTGCCGGCCAAATCCCCAACCTTTTTTGTGCCCCTTTTCAGCCATGCGCTGCCCGCCCAAACCCACTTCATCGGGAGAGGCCACCAAAAAACTGGCATGATGAAAGCCGATATGGCTGGATTTTGCAAAAGCAATCACATGATGCTCACTGCCACCGGGAAAGTGTGTGAACATCACGCCCTTACCGGAACGGTCGGACAACTCAAGTCCAATTGCCTTGTGCAGGAATTCGAAAGAACGGTCCACATCAGGGGTAAACATTAACACATGTCCCATACGGCGCGGCCGCACATCCGGCAAGACAGATTTGGGTGGCAAAGCCCCCTGGTTGATCCGGTTCTGATGGCCGGGGGCGTTAATTAAAAAAGGCGCTACCGGATTTTCCCTGTAAGTATCCTGGGCTTGGACAATATGGAATAAAAGACCATGCGGATCACGAATCCACACTCCCTCATTGCCATACCCTTGCGGTGCCTCAACCGAAGCAATCCCGTGTTGCCGCAGATTTTCCCTGATTTTATCCAGCCTCTTGCCAGAAGCCCCGATTTGCACATGGTGCAAGGCTTTTTTAGAGGAACCGGTCTTCAAAGTAATACTGGGGTGATCAATACCATCACAATAAGCCTCTATGGTTTGCGATTTGTCGGTTTCGAGCCGCAAACCGAAATCACCATAAAACTTGATGGCTGCTTCTTTATCCGTATCGGGAATCTCAAGCGCAACATGTTTAATAAACAAATCAGACATGATTTCCTCCTTAAGCGGCAAGCATTGCTTCAATACCAAACTGTTCCAGCTGCCGGGCAAGCAAGTCAAGTGCCTCATCCAATTGCGCTTTATGAACAACACCGGCAAAAACATAATGGTCGGGACGAACCAGCAAGGCATTCACACCATGGGTTTCCATGAACGGAAGAATCTGTCCCTGAGTATCGGCATACTCATTATCCTGGGCATTTATCCTGTCTGCCACCACCACAGTTTCAATATCCAGCAAAGCAAGCCTTTCCTGCGTATTTTCATCCAGACACTGCTCAGCAAAATCACGCGCCAGCAACAGCTTGAATTTATCGCAATCGGTAAACCTGTCCAAACGTGCGGTACGGCGTCGATACCGGACAGTTCCATGCGGCGACAGCATACCGGCGCAAGGCATTAACTGACCCGCTTCCTTCCGGGCAATCAAACCATCGGTCAATTGGGGAAACGGCTGCATTTCAGGTGGGTTATCAGACAGGAACAGCGCATCACGCTGGGCCGCTTTCTCGGGCTCGGGAATACAAATAATATTGCCCAGGAACATGGAAAGCTTGATGATATCCGTGACATGGGGCTTGCGCTCCTGTTCATAGGTATCCAGCAAAGACGCTTCAGCCTGGCCTTTCAGGACACGATCAAGCTTCCAGGTCAGGTTCCAGACATCACGCAGGCCGGCACACATACCCTGCCCCATGAATGGCGGCATTAAATGGGCGGCATCACCAGCCAGCAAAAAGCGGCCTTTGCGCCATTGTTCGGCAACCAGGGAACGGAATGTATACAGTGCATGACGCACCAGCTCACCCTGCTCCGGCTTGATCCAGTCACCCAGCAAGCTATGTACCTTTTCCAAGGTAACCATTTCTTCTTTGGTTTCATGAGGCAGACGCATGAATTCCCAACGGCGGTTTTCACGTCCACCCGCTATCTTACCCCCGGGAACGATGGTCGTTGGCCGCTCCGGGTTGCAATACTGGCCGCATTCAATCAAGCCCAAATCGGTGGCGGTAAGGCCATCGTTCAGCATGTAATCCACCACCAGCCAGTCTGCTTCAAAACCCAAATCGTGTCGCTTGATCTGCAACGATTCACGCACGAAACTATTGGCACCATCAGCACCAATCACATATTTCGCGGTATAGGTATTCTCCTGGAGGGAAACCAGATCCTGAACCGTCACACTGGCGTAATCGCTGTGCTGGCTGATACCGACACACTCGTGCTCAAAAAAGACGGAAATATTATTGCGACGCTTGACCTCCGCATCGAGCTCCCGCTCAAACGATGGTTGGTGAATGAAATTGACTTCACTGGTTCCTGACACCGAACCTGCGGGCCAGTCAAGGTGTAAAAGTTCTTTCCATTCAGCGTTGTACCAACGGTACATCGGTGCCCGCTCCACCACCCGATCCACCTGTGGCCCCAGGCCACCAGCATGTAACAGGCGATAGACCTCGTGATCAATACACACCGCCCTGGGTAAGGGGTACACTTCACCCCATCGCTCAAAAACACCGGTTTTCCAGCCCAGCCTGTCGAGCAATAAAGCGGCTACTTTACTGACAGGACCATAGCCCACCAAAATGACGTCAAAATCCGTATCCTTATAGGTTTTTTTCATATTGTCTCCATATGAATTGATTTTCAGGTTTTACTTACCATTTATTTTTACAATCCAATTATTTAATTGTTTTTATTAATTGGCTTTATTTAAGATAGCAATAAACCCCGAAAGAAAAAATATCATTTTCAGCAAGCTTGGTATCATTATCGGCATTGATTTTATTCAACAGGAAATAACGTGTTTACATCTGTAGTCATTTTTATGATGACCATTGCGTTAGTCATTTGGCAACCCCGTGGCCTGGGTATTGGCTGGAGCGCCTCTTTGGGGGCATTATTGGCACTTTTATTGGGTGTCATACAAATCAGCGACATTCCGGTCGTATGGGATATTGTCTGGAATGCCACCGCCACCTTTATTGCGATTATTATCATCAGCTTGCTGCTGGATGAAGCTGGGTTTTTTGAATGGGCTGCCCTGCATGTCGCCCGCTGGGGCGGTGGTCATGGCAAAGTCTTGTTCGGTCTGATCATTTTGCTGGGTGCGGCTGTTTCCGCCTTTTTTGCCAATGACGGTGCCGCCCTTATTCTTACTCCTATTGTTATGGCCATGCTGCTAGCCCTGGGGTTTGGAACGGGTGCGACCCTGGCGTTTGTCATGGCCGCCGGCTTTATTGCCGATACGGGCAGCTTGCCTTTGATTGTTTCCAATCTCGTCAATATCGTTTCCGCTGATTTTTTTGATATCGGCTTTGCCCGCTATGCCAGTGTCATGGCACCTGTTAACCTCATCTCGGTGGCGGCCACACTCCTGGTGTTGCTGTGGTATTTTCGAACCAGCATTCCCGCTACCTATGATCGCACTCAACTTAAACGCCCAAACGATGCCATTCGTGACCTGACCACCTTTCGGGCTGGCTGGTTTGTGCTGGCACTGCTGCTGATCAGTTTTTTTATTCTTGAAAACATGGGCATTCCGGTTAGCGTGATTGCCGGTATCGGCGCAGCTATCCTGTTAGTGGTGGCTGGTCGCGGACATGTGATTAGTACCCGAAAAGTCATGCGTGAAGCTCCCTGGTCTATTGTGATTTTTTCTTTAGGCATGTACCTGGTTGTTTATGGCATGCGCAATGCCGGGCTAACTGATCATATCGCAACACTTTTGAACTGGCTGGGTGGCCAGGGGCTATGGGTTGCGGCTATAGGAACCGGATTCCTCACGGCCTTACTGTCTTCCATCATGAACAACCTTCCTACCGTGCTGGTGGGAGCCTTATCGATTGAAGCCAGCCAGACGACCGGTACCATTAAGGAAGCCATGATTTACGCCAATGTTATTGGCAGTGATCTTGGACCTAAAATCACTCCTATCGGCAGCCTGGCTACTTTGCTGTGGCTGCATGTTCTGGCCCGGAAAAACCTGACAATCACCTGGGGCTATTACTTCAGGGTGGGCATTGTGATAACGCTACCGGTTTTATTGGCAACCCTGGCGGCCCTGGCCTGGAGGCTGAGCGCAGGGTAACGCAGGCAAGAACAGTTCCCAATGTCAGATCCCGGTATAACGGTCAAATGCGGAATCTGACATTATTCTTGTAGGATCCGGCTTTTTACATGGCACTGCTTTGATTCAGACAGGCCATGTCTTCGTCAGACAGCAGCAATTGCGTTGAACGGATGAGGCTATCCAATTGATCCAGGCTGGTTGCACTGGCGATGGGGGCAGTTACTCCTTCACGCGCCATCAACCAGGCCAGGGCCACTTCTGCCGGCGCCGCTGCATGATTGGCCGCCACCTTATCCAAGGCAGCCAGAATTTTCAAGCCCCGCTCATTAAGATAAGATTTGACACCGCCACCCCGTGCACTCTTTTGCAAATCATGAGTACTGCGATATTTTCCGGTTAAAAAACCACTGGCAAGACTGTAATAGGTAATCACACCCAGGCCTTCGGCAATGGCAAGATCACGCAAGGCACCTTCATAGCTGTCACGGTCATAAAGGTTATACTCGGGTTGCAGGACCTCGTAGCGGGGCAATCCGTTTTCAGCAGCCACTTTCAGGGCATGTGCCAACTGTTCTGCAGAATGGTTGGAAGCGCCAACAGAACGGATCTTGCCGGCGTTAAGCAAACGCTCATACGCGGCCAGCGTTTCTTCCACAGGCACGTCCCCGTCAAAAATATGTGACAGGTAAAGGTCAATATAATCTGTCTGCAAACGACGCAAGGAATTTTCAACGGCACGCTCAATCCATGCTGCAGAAAGGCCTTTCTGCCCTGGCCCCATTTCCAGACCCACCTTGGTAATAAGTATGATCCGGTCACGATTACCTCGCGTTTTCATCCATTCACCAATAATCGTTTCGGACTCTCCACCCTGGTTACCTGGCGCCCAGGTCGAATACATGTCAGCAGTATCTATGGTTTCAAAACCGGCTTCGGTAAAACGGTCAAGCAGCTCGAACGAGCGTGTTTTATCGGCCGTCCAACCAAAAACATTGGCGCCAAAAATCAGCGGTGAAACTGACATACCCGTATTACCCAGTGCTCTTTTATTCATTTTGTCTTCCTTTCCTTATTGATGCGATTGATGCTTTAAATTTTAGTTAAAGAATAAAATTTTTGTCAGAAAAAAACTTAAGATAGGAACAAAGCACGGAATTTTACCATTTGTTATATTTTGCATTTTTTATATACACAATGATGGTTGTGTACGATATAATCAGCCACCTGTTTTAATACTTAACTATTTTTAGAAATACATATGAATCACTTGATTGCTAAAACGTTTGGTGGCTTGTCGCTAACTTATTATTTTCGCCATTTTATTTTTGGACTTATTTTCCCTGCATTATTCCTGTTCATGCAATCCCAAACCACTCAGCCCACCTCAATCGGAATGATGGTTTTTATGGCCATTTCAACCCTGCTTTATCCTTATTCCCGCTTTGTTTATGAAAGCATCATTGACTTCATCATGGGGCAAAATGTTTTTTTCATTAATACCATTGTGATGCTCATTGCAAAATTGATAACGATGCTGTTATGCTGGGTATGCGCAGTTTTCATTGCCCCCGCAGGTCTGGTGTATTTGTATTTCTATCATAGCAAGCAACAAAATAATAGTTAACAATAACCAGACATAACAGGTAGTCAAGTAACATTACCGCCTCACTTCATATTTCAGGGATACCTTTTCATGGCGTCGTCGCTGTTTGATTATGAAAGCCATTTAGAAGCCTGCGCAAAACAGGATGAGCAGGCTTTCAAAACCCTGTATCAGCAGGAATCGGCACAAATGCTGGGGCTGGCCATGAGCCTGCTTGGCGATCGCGCACTGGCCGAAGATTGCCTGCATGACACTTTTGTACAAATCTGGCGGCATGCCCAGCGTTTCCAGCGTGCGCTGGGTAGCGGGCGTGCCTGGATCTACAGCATTTTGCGCTACCGTGCGCTTAACCACTTGCGCAACCATGGCCGCTACACAGAGCTGGATGATGACTTCATTGAACGCATTGCCGACGATAGCCCCCAGGCCAACGAGCTGTTTGAACAGAAAAGTGAAGAAAAACAGCTAAGCCGTTGTTTGCAAGGTATTGACCGTAACCGCAGGCACCCTATTTTACTGGCCTTTTACCATGGGCTAACCCATGAGCAAATTGCCAGCCGCCTGACCACCCCGTTAGGCACCATTAAAAGCCGTATTCGCGCCGGTCTTCGCGCCTTACAGGAGTGTTTGCAAGGATGAATAACCTGCCCACCGATGAACAGCGTACGCTAATTGGCGAATATCTGCTTGGCCTGCTTGATGAAGCACAAGCCAGGGAAATTCACGATCTGATTGAAAACGACAAGGACGCCGCCAAAATGGCCCTGCAATGGCAGCAACATTTCCTTGAACTGAGCGACCAGCTACCGCCCCAAACACCCACGGCACAGTTATGGCCGCGACTGCAAAAAAGCCTTGGCCTGGGCACACCCGTCCAACGGGCAAGCCAGTGGAAAACCTGGTGGCAAAGCCTGGCTACCTGGCGCTTGGCCAGTGCCGTGCTGGCCTTTGCCTTACTGATTGTTATTTTGCCAGAACCGTGGCAAAACGATATATCCGCCAACCGTTATACCGCCGTCTTGCAGCCGCCTGGTGAAGCCGCCCAGCCCGGCTGGGTGGTGCATATTGATCAAACAGGCGCCCTTCTGCTGGAGCCCCTGAATGATCAAGCTATTCCGGCCAACCGCTCTATCCAGTTCTGGACTTTGGTTGATCCTGCCCTTGGCCCCCGCTCTTTGGGTTTGGTTGAACCGGGCAAACCACTGCAACTGCCCGTAGAACAAATTGGGCCCGTACAAGCTGGACAGCTGTTTGAACTGACCCTGGAACCAGAAGGCGGCTCACCTATTAACCGACCAACAGGACAAGTACTTTATATTGGCCGGGCAGTCATGGCGTCCATCAACTAAAGCGGTTTATACAAAAAAAGTCGCGATTTGAAAATTTATTTTTAAATCGCGACATCCAACGCATTCTCTCGCGGGTATATATATCAGGTGCCCTAACAAAGTACCGGCAAGACTGGCATTTTTCAGTCTCGCATTCATATCTGAAAACACTGAGAGAAATTTTATGAACATGCGTAAATCCCTGCTTTCCATGGCATTAACCGCTGCCGCAAGCACCCTTTTGGCTGGTACAGCCAGTGCCGCAACCCTGCTTGCATTAACCGCCGATGGCCAACTTTATAAAATTGACAGCAACAACCAGAAAGTCACCGCCAACATGGCTGCCAGCAGCCCCACCCCCCTGCGTGGCATTGATGTACGTCCGGCCAATGGCAAGCTTTATGCTTTGGGCAACGACCATCAGCTATACAACATTGACCTGTCCAGTGGCGCCGCCAGCAAAGTCGTAAAACTGAACAAGGAATTGCCAGGTAGCGGTCAGGCCGTGGTTGACTTTAACCCCGCCGCTGACAAACTGCGTTTGCTGGCTAACGACGGTACCAGCTTTCGGGTTAATGTAGAGACCGGTGAAGTTGCCGTGGATGGCAGCACCAGCTATGCCGCTGATGGCCCCCATGCCGGTAAAAAGCCCAATATCGCGGCAGGCGCTTACACCAACTCATATGCTGGCACTAAAAGCACTGCCTTGCATACCATTGACTTGGCCAACAATAGCCTGATGTTGCAGAACCCGCCCAACGACGGCATTCAGCAACCTATAGGCAAAATTGCCGATGATCTGAAAACAGTGGCCATCGATATTCAGAGTGATGGCAAAGGTGGCAATACCGCCTATCTGCTAACAGGTTCCACCCTGCATGTACTGGATCTGGGCAATGGTCAACCCAAGACCTTGGGTAAAATAAACGGCCTGCCAGGCAATGTCATTGATATTGCCGTGCTGCCAGGCATGTAATTACCCAATATGTAAGTTTAAAACGGAAACGCCTTCGGGTGTTTCCGTTTACATTTTTCTGTGATCAGGAAAAAACAAATCTTAAAAAAACACGCCGCTTGCCTCAAAGTTTGCCGCCTGTAGACAGCTTTTGACTAATGCAGGAATAAGCGGCCTTGGATCATCATAACGATAATGCAGGCAATAATCCAATTTTTGCAACGCGTGACGGCTTTTGAGTAACACAATTTTTTGTTGATGCACCAACCCGTTTGCCAAGCCTTGAGGTAAAAATCCAATGCCGGCGCCTTCAAGAATAAGCCCTGCCACTACCCCCCACTGATTACACACAACGGTTTGGGCAAATTTTACGCCGGCACGTTCAAGCCAGCCATCCAGAATATGGGTAGCGCCCGAACCACGTGGCAACGTTATTAGCATTTGCTTTTCCAATGAGGCAAGCTCCAGTACCGGCAAATGCCGGGCAATATCGGGCCGGGCGCACCACACAAATGACGAACTGCGCAAAGGGATAGACGCCAGCCCCGAGCGCCTGGCGTGACCCGCAATCACCGCCACGTCCAGCTCTCCTTTTTCAAGCCTTTCGGTCAGCGCCTGGCCAATATCGGTTAACACACTGATAGACAGCGCCGGATGCTGCGTTTGCACTTGGTGCACCCAGGCAGGCAACCAGGTAATAGAGGCCAGTTCGCCTGAACCGATTCGGCAACGACCCTGTAACCCGGCGTTTGCCGAAACGATTTCCTTAAGCGCTTGCGCCTGCTGCAATAAGGCAATGGCCTGCGGCAGCAAACGTTCTCCGGCCTCGGTTAAGCTGGCTTTATGGCCGCTACGGTCAAACAGGGTCTGGCCCAGCGAAACCTCCAGTTCGGCAAGGCGCTTGGACAACGACGACACCGTCAAATTCACCCTTTCTGCCGCCATGGCAAAACTGGGGCTAATGGCCGCCCAATAGAATGCTTCCAATTGTTTTAAGGTCATAGTTGAATAAAAGAAAACAAGTTATTACGATATTATTCGCTTTTTTATTATTAGTAATCCTTTTACAGTCACTCATCGTAAACATATTTGCATTGTTCAGGTGAGCCCATGAAAGAATCAGCCCTTAACACCCACACTCCACAAGCTATCGCACAAAACGCTTCCAGCAATGCATGGACGGCATTTAACGGCGCCAACACCAAAGGCAAACTGGCCAGCATACTTTGCCTGGATGATTTTGAAGCACGGGCACGCGCCTATTTGCCCAAAGCGCTTTACGGCTACATTGCGGGCTCGGTTGAAACCCGTCAAAGCTGGAAAGACAACTTCAATGCCTTTGAACAATGGGAATTTGTACCACGCGTACTGAAAAATGTTGCCCGGCGCAGCCAATCAACCGCCCTTTTCAAGCATGAATGGGATTGCCCTTTTGGCATTGCTCCCATGGGCATTGCGGCCCTTTCCACCCATGACGGCGACCGGGTCATGGCCCGGGCGGCGGCGCAGGCCAATATCCCTTACATTCTAAGCGGCTCTTCGCTTACCCGCCTTGAAAGCATTATGGAGGTTGCCCCCAACAGCTGGTTTCAGGCGTATTTACCTGGTGAGCAACAGCGGATTGATGCACTCATCGCACGGATCAAAGAGGCTGGCGTTCAGACACTGGTTATCACCGTTGACATACCCGTGGCCGGTAACCGGGAAAACAATATCCGTGCCGGGTTCTCCACCCCTTTGCGCCCCAATGGCCGATTGATATGGGATGGCATGACACACCCACGCTGGTTGCTGGGCACGTTTTTGCGCACCTTGATGGATGGCATTCCTCATTTTGAAAACTCCTTCGCCGAACGCGGTGCCCCCATTATTTCAAGCAATGTAGAGCGGGATTTTTCCAACCGGGAACACCTGGACTGGCGCCATATCGAAAAAATCCGTGCGCTGTGGCCTGGAAACCTGATCATCAAAGGCATTTTAAGTGCACCCGATGCCAGCATGGCCAAAACCATAGGCGCTGACGGCATCATTATTTCCAATCACGGCGGTCGCCAGCTTGATGGTGCCGTTTCACCGTTGCGGGTCTTGCCCGATATTATCCAGGCTGTCGGCAACCTGCCCGTTATGCTCGATGGTGGCATTCGCAGGGGTAGCGATGTGCTCAAAGCCCTTGCATTAGGGGCTAGGTTTGTATTTCTTGGCCGCCCTTTCAATTTTGCCGCGGCCACGGCCTCACAGGCAGGCGTTAGCCATGCGATTGCGCTACTGAAAGCCGAAATTGACCGCAATATGGCTATGCTGGGTGTGAATCGACTTGAAGAACTGGGGAAGGAACATCTTTTGAAATTAAGGGTTTAGGCTGTTTCAAACCCAGATTCTCCCGCAAGGTGGTGCCCTCATACTCCGTACGGAACAAACCACGCCGGCGCAGTTCAGGCACAACACCTTCAATGAAGTCGTCCAAGCCACCCGGCAACCAGGGAGACATGATATTGAAACCATCCGCCCCGCCTTCTTCAAACCACTGTTGTAACTGATCGGCAACCCGGGCTGGCGTGCCGACAATCTGCTGGTGTCCCCTTGCACCGGAAATTCGCAGGTAAAGCTGGCGAATGTTCAGGTTTTCCCGTCGTGCCAAATCCACCAAAAGCTGCTGGCGGCTTTGACCACCATTGGTTTCAGGCAAATCGGGCAAAGGCCCGTCTACCGGGTAGCCGGATAAGTCCGCACCAATCATGTTGGATAGCAGGGAAACACCAACTTCAGGATGAATCAGATTTTGCAACTGTTCAAATTTTTCTTCTGCCTCTGCCTGGGTACGCCCGATGACCGGGAAAATACCGGGCATGATTTTGACATCATCGGGAGAACGGCCATAACGCTTTACACGTTCCTTGATATCGGCATAAAACGACTTTGCCTCGCCCAAGGTCTGATGCGCAACAAAAATCACTTCAGCCGTGCGTGCTGCCAGTTCGCGTCCTGTTTCGGAAGCGCCTGCCTGCACCACCACGGGCCGTCCCTGTGGTGAACGGGCAACGTTAAGCGGGCCACGTACTGAAAAATGTTTTCCCTTGTGATTCAACACATGCAATTTGTTCACATCATAAAAAACACCTGATTCTTTATTACGCACCAAAGCATTGTCTTCCCAGGTATCCCATAAACCCACCACCACATCATGGAACTCACCGGCACGCTCATAACGTTGCTCATGTTCTAGCTGCTTTTCATAATTAAAGTTTTTGGCTTCAAAATCACTATTGGAAGTGACCAGATTCCATCCGGCCCTGCCACCACTAATCAAATCCAGCGTGGCAAATTTACGTGCCAGATTATAAGGCTCGTTAAATGTTGTGGAAGCCGTACCAATCAAGCCGATCCGCTCGGTAACCGCAGCCAGTGCAGGCAATAAGGTTAAAGGCTCCAGTGTGTCCGCTCGTGCGGTACGTGCCAGCGTGGCAGGGTCAGAGGTTTTAACGCCAACACTATCGGCAAAGAAAATGGCATCAAACTTGGCAGCCTCGGCACGACAGGCAAGTTCTGCATAATGGGCAAAATTGGCACCGGCATCGGCCTGTGCCTGCGGGTGACGCCAGGCGGCGATATGGTGCCCGGTCTGCATCAGAAAAGCACCCAATTTGATTTGTTTTAACGGTTTACTCATAAATCAACTCTTTAACATTAAATGAAATATTTACCAGGACATTCTCAAGTCTGCAAAAGAACGGGGCAAGGATGATGGATTAAGCGCTTGTGTATCAATCTGGTTAACATCAATATCCAGGAAATCACTCAACACATCATCGCGCAAGCGAATGAAATCCGGGTCACTACGATTACGTTCACGTGGCAAATCAATTTCTACCGTACGCTTGATACGTCCCGGATGGGGTTCCATCACCACCACCCTGTCCCCCAGAAATACAGCCTCATCAACATCATGGGTGACCAGCAGCATAGTGATTTTTTCTTTTTCCCAAATACGCTGCAACTCAACCTGCAAACGTGATCGTGTCAGGGCATCAAGCGCACCCAAAGGTTCATCCAGCAATAACATGCTTGGGCGATTAACCAGACCGCGGGCAATCGCGACCCGTTGCGCCATACCACCCGAAATCTGATGCGGGTAAGATTGTTCAAACCCTTCCAAACCAACCAGGGCAATATGCTCTGCGATAAGATCGCGTTTCTGAGCCGCATTAAATGGGGAATTACGTAAAGCCACACCAACATTCTGCGCGACCGTCAACCACGGAAACAGACGATGATCCTGAAAAACAATGCCACGATCACGACCCGTCCCTGATATGGGCTGGCCACCAATAAGAATCTGTCCTTCATACTCGCTATCCAGGCCCAGCACCAGACGTAACAGGGTGGATTTACCGCAGCCACTGGCCCCCACAATACTAACGAACTGCCCTGCCTGCACATTCAAATTAATATTTTCCAGAACCTGCAAAACACCATCACTGGACTGCTGGCTGGCATAGCGTTTGCCCAGTCCGACAATTTCCAGATTATTGGATTGCCGCGGTGTTCTTGGATTCTGATCTGACAGTACCTGTACTAATGGGCCCGAACTACCCCCTGACCCAAGTGCGTGATCGGCACGATCCCTGAATTGATATTGCGTCATTATTTATTCTCCTTATTCCATACCTTTGATAAAGGGTCAAGAGCGGCCATAACCAAGACTGATACGGCGCTCAACAAGCCGTGCCAAGGCATTCATCAGCCACCCCACCAACCCGATAACCACCATCCCGAAAATCACCAGATCCATTTGAAAATGCTCACTGCCATCAACCAGCGTATTGCCAATACCCGTACCGGCAGCCAGCAAATACTCTGCCCCGATCGTTGCCAGCCACGAATAAATCAGGGCCAGATAAACACCGGTAAAAATGGATGGTATGGCGGCAGGCAAAATAACACCCGTAATGGTTTGCCAGCGCGTATATCCGTACACCTGCGCTACTTCAAGCAGTTTGGGTGGCGTGTTTTTGATGCCATCAGCAGTATTAACCACTACCGGCAGCAAAGCGGCCAGCGACAGAAACACCACCTTGGCCACCTCTCCCAAACCAAACCACACAGAAAGCAGTGGAATCCAGGCAAACAGGGAAATTTGTTTAAACGTATTAAAACTGGGTCCTACAATACGGTTGAATAAAGGCACAAAACCCAACAGTCCCCCCAAAACCAGACCGGCAAACGTTCCAATTGCAAAACCGGCCATTTCCCGTCCCAGACTGGCACCCAGGGCCACCCAGATCTTGCCCGAGGAAAACTGGTCAATGGCGGTTTCCAATACTTTTAGTGGCGACACCAGCAAAGCGGAGTTAACCAGGCCCAGCTCTGAGCTTGCCCACCACAGGACAAGGGCAAAAACCGGCAACACAAAACCTTTCCAGCGCCCGTTAGACCGGACACGTAAAGGTGCCGTGGTTTCAGCAGCCGCAACATCAGAAGATAACGCAGCAAATTTACTCATTGAACTCTCCTGAATGCAGGTAAATGACGTTTGCCCATCAACCTGGATTCAATAAAATCCAGAAACCGGTCAATCAGATAACCAATCGCCCCCACCACAATGACCGCCGCCATCACCAGATCCAGCTGGAATAACTGACGCCCATAAACAATCAAAAACCCAAGTCCTTCACTGGAAGCCACCAGTTCCACAACCACCAGTGATAACCAGGCCTTGGTGAAACCCAGTCGCAAACCGGTAAAAATCGTGGGTGCCGCCAGTGGCAGGATCACCTCAAATACTTCCTGCCGGCGGGTATAACCGTAAACGCTGGCCACCTCACGAAAGGAAGGAGGCACCTGATGAAAACCTTGTAGGGTATTAAGCGTTGCCGGCACCAAAGCCGCCTTGGCAATCAGGATATATTTAAGTGGCTCACCAATACCCACCAGCAATAAAACAAATGGCATCCAGGCCAAAACCGGAATCTGCACCAGTGCATTAAAAGTGGGCAACAGATATGACTCGATCTGGCGTGATAAGCCCAGCACGCAACCCAGCAACACGCCTAACAGCGACCCGGCCAGAAAGCCCAGCAATACCCGCTGCAGACTGACCGAGACGTTCAGCCACAGATCACCACTCTTAACAAGATCCACCAGCGTTTCAAGCACAAAGGCGGGCGATGGCAGAACCTGAGGAGAAATCCATCCCTGATCCACGCCGGTCTGCCATAAAACCAGCAGGACCGCAGGCAACAGCCAGGGTAAGAGTCGATCACCCATGCGCAACAGAAACAGGCTGCCAAACTTTCGGACAGAATCCTTCTCATCCGTGTCAACCGGAATCACGGCCAGACTACTTTGTGTCATAACGTCCCCCTGTTTAGCCGCCACTGGCGACAGTGGCAACCTTGGCTTGCTGCTGAGGCTTGCCAGTCACATCAAAGCGGGTCCAGCGATGGGTCAAGCCCTGCGTTTCAAGTGCTTTTTGCAGAAAACGGGTATCAAACCAATCATCTACCGACACATCACGTCGAATCAGTTTCAACTCGAGCGCGTCACTGACCACTTCCTTATAGCGACCCACGATAAAATCATCAATCAGTGGAGAATTACGCACGGCCAGATCCTGATTCTCGAACTCAGCCACATAGGACTCATAGGGCGTGCCGCTACGGGCCCACAACCTGAACAAGGCCTCACGATTTTTCTCATCCGAAGCCCAATCTGCAGCCCTGACAAAGGTATCAACCACTTTCTGGACAGCTTCGGGATGCGCATTGGCAAACTCATCCCTCACGTGTAGATGTGCCTGGCGGGTAAAAACGGGTTCTTTGCCCTGAGTCGAATGAACAATGTCAATCAACCCTTGATTACGCAGTTTAAACAGCTCTTGCCCGCCAAAAGCGGCGTCTACACTTTTGGATGCCAGTGCCGCCTGTGCACTGCCCGAATCCAGATTTATCCCTTTTATATCGCGCTCTTTCAGGCCATGTGCCGCCAGCAGATTATTGGCAACAAGATGACCGTTGGTACCACGAAAAATGGAAACCCGTTTGCCTTTCAGATCGTTAATTGACTTGATATCGGAACCGACCGGTGTCACAAGATATAGATTATTACGAGCCCCACTAATTAGCAGAACACGTGTTTTAAGACCATTGGAACGGCCCACTACCGAGGGCAAGTCACCATGGTAGGCAAAGTCAATCTGTTTATTGGACAAGGCTTCGTTAACGGCCGGGCCCGCCCCTTTAAAAAACACCCATTCAACCTCAACCCCATCACCCTTGAAGGCCTCTTCAACCCAGCCATTAATTCGCGCGACGGCACCGGGTGAGCCACCCCAGGTAATCGGTTCGCCACCGCCTGCAGTGGCAACACCAATCCGTACTTTTGACAGTTTTTCTGCATATACCGGTGTAACGGCAAAAGCCAGCACCAATCCACCCAGCATGGTTTTCAATAAAGACCGGCGTATTTTTTTATATTTCATCATAAATATTCCTGCATGAATCCGTTTGGTTAAAAAATCGGGCGGACCCTTTCACACCCTGGCACACCCGAGCCAGTTAAAATAAGGTATGTGTGAAATAGCCCGCGTTACCGATTAAGCCGCCTTTTTATCCAAAGAAAGCTTTTTCTCTATGGTTGTGCCGGCAAAAAAGTTCGGATTAGCTTCCGTATAAAAGCGGTAAGGGTTTCCAAAAACCAGCGCTTTAAAATCGTCTTCACTAATCACACCCTGCTCTACCAGGTCCCAGCTTTCTGCCAACGGTTCCGTTAAATCGGGCACATCCCAGTGACCAATATCGGAAGACCAGATCGCTTTGGTTTTAACGCCAAGCGGATTAAGTTTTTCATTGAAAGCAACCGCAACCGTACGGTCGTCCGACTCGGCACCAAAGTAGAAACTGTCTGCCCATTGTTTTTTAATATCTTCTGGTGACTCAATGCCTGCCAATGCAAAATCATCCAGCTCTTCGGCATTCGGTTCACGGCTGTGCGGGAAAGCCGATACGCCCAGGCTATCAAGCAACAAGGTGTTCTTATCAAGCTTGCGTCCCTTGATAAAGTCTTGGCCATAACGCTGGAACAGGTTTTCCAGCAAGTCCAGATCGGCATTGGCCGGGTTGTAATTCTGTACCGCCACGCGATTGCGCTTTTCCCAGCGATCAATCAAGTGCGTAAACACATTGGCTCCCCAGTCTGCGCCCCCTTCAAGTAAGGCCACACGCAGCCCCGGAAAACGTTTGGTCACGCCACCAAAGAAAAGCGCCTTGGCAAATGCCTCGGAACCATCTGCAAAGTGCCCAATATGGTTGAACATGTAATTACTGACGGAATGGCGCCCGGTCCAGCCCTGACTGCCATAATGAGTAGTGACAGGCACACCCAGCTCCACCACTTTGGCCCAGAACGGGTCATAGTCATAGTCACTGTCAATGCCATAAAAATCGGTGTAATGCGCATATTTGGCCACATCCGGATGATGAGCCGGCGGATACTTGTCGGCAACTGCAGGCACAGGACGGCGCACCCCACCGGCAATGTTGATCACCTTCAATCCCAAAGTCTTGACGGCAAACTCCAGCTCTTCTATTCCTTCTTCTGGTGTATGCAGTGGAATACCGGCTACAGGTGTCAGGCGGTCACTGTATTTGCCGTACAAATCCGCATGAAAGTGGTTAATGGCGCGATGCAAAGCCTGGCGATGCTTGCCCGCCCCCAGCGGTGCCAGCACATCATTGGGAAACAGTACCGAGTAATCAGCACCCTGTTCTGACAGGCGTTCTGCCAGTAGCTCGGGCAAGGTATACGTGGCCAGATCAAGCGTATTACGGGTAACCCGTGCCCACCATGGGGAGCGTAAGGTACGGTAATAACGACGTTCTTCCTGTGTCTGCTGATACCAGTCCTTGCCATTGCTGCGTGTATTGAAACGGGAGCCAAGGACTTTGCGCAAGGCATCCACCAGCTCACCGCCCCCGTATTGCTGCACATACTCTTCCAGCGCGGGGTTATAGTCGTTTACATGGACATCAGTATCAATAACCGGGTAATCCAGACCGGCCTTGACGGCGAGTGAGCGGGATGCCTGAGCAGGGGTAAGACGTGCGTTCATAAAATCTCCAGATAAAAGGTGACATTGATGAAAATTCCGATGAGTTATACCGCGGAATTTTTAAATTGAAAGCAAAGTATAGGCAGACCCGGATTCATTTCTAAACAATTTTTTTAATATTTCCATATGCCTTATTCTTATTTTTTATCTTGCCAATAAAGGTTTATTTACGCGTATGTACTTATATTATTTAAGGAAATATGATTATTGAAAAACATTAAATTTATTTTTAATTTGAAATAAAATAAGATTTAATTTCCTGAGGTGATATCAATAAGATAAAAATGTCTTTGGAAATTGAACCCAGGTTTCTTATGATGAAAAGAACAGCAGCACGCAATCATTACCCGTTTTTATTATTTATTTTCCATCAAAGGAAATCATCATGTCTATCAAATCAATCAACGCACGCAACCAGTTTCATGGAAAAATCGTTGAAATCGTTACCGGACCGGTTGTGTCCGAAGTGGATATTGAAACGCCAACCGGTCTTATCACCTCAATTATCAGCACCCGCTCTATTGCCAAGCTTGAACTGAAAACTGGCTCGGAAGTTATTGCGTTTGTAAAATCCACAGATATCGCGCTGGCAAAGCTTTAAGATGTCATTGTCCAGCTGAACAGAAACCCAAAACAAAACCCCAAAAACTGGACATACCAAATTTTTGGGGTTTTGTTAATGCAAACGGACCGTCAATCATTGATGGTCCGCAGCAAAGATCAGGCTAACTGCTTACACGCTTTACCGTGCTTTATGGCCCTGTGCATTTTTTTCCTGCTCCAGCAACCTTTCTTCCTGATCTTCATACAGCACACCGCCCATGGCTGCCACAAGAATCATAAAACCAGTACCTATCAGCCATGAGAAGTACCAGGGCCCATAGTCACCCAAAATGACCGCTGCCAAGATGGCGACCACGGACAGGATCATCAAAATAATAATGCGAGACAGTAATGACATTGCCGCGACTCCTTAATACGATTCTTCGCTTTCAACGGTTTGGGTATTCACCTTACCGCGCATGATATAAAACGCCCAGCTGGTGTATGACACAATGATAGGCATAAAAAGCACCGTAAAACCCAGCATCCAGCTCATGGTCAGGGTACTGGCCCCTGAATTCCATACGGTAAGGCTGTGCGAAGGATTAGAGATGGACGGCATGACAAAGGGGAACATGGCCGCACCCACCATACCAATCACAGCAATCCAGGTGATGACCCCGGACCACCAGGCAAACACGGCCCGCTCTGCCCGAATAGCCAGAATACCGGCAATCAGGCTGACATACGCCAAGGCAGGCAAGACCCAAAGTACCGGATACTGACGGTAGTTTTTCAGCAGGCCACCGGCCTCAACCGTAACCGTTTGATGCAGCGGCGTCTGGGGCACACCCGGTGCTGGCGATTCAACAAGATTGAAACCGTGTAAGTTGGCAGACCAGATTCCCCCAATGGTAAGCAGCACCAGGGCAAGAATACCACTGAATACCGCCACCTTTTTGGCACGCTGACTGATTTGTTGCTCGCCACTGCCAATCAGCACCATGCATGCACCCATATGGGTCGCCAAAGAGACCGACACCACACCGCAAAGAATGGCATAGGGGTTAAACAGGCCGATAAAGCTGCCCGTGTAATACGACACCATCCGGTCATCAAAATGGAATGGCACCCCAATTAACACATTACCCACTGCGGCGCCAAAAACAAGCATGGGAATAAAACCTGACACAAACAGGCTCCAATCCCAGACATTGCGCCAGGTATCGTTTTTGATTTGGCTGCGGTACTCAAAACCCAACGGCCTGACAATCATGCTCCAAAGCAAAACAAGCATGACAATGTAAAAGCCTGAAAAGGCGGTTGCATAAACCAGTGGCCAGGCGGCAAAAATCGCACCGCCCCCTAAAATGAACCAGACCTGGTTACCGTCCCAATGGGGGCCAACAATGTTGATGGCCACCCTGCGTTCGGCATCGGTACGCCCGACATAGCGCAGGATAGTACCCACCCCCATATCCGTGCCTACCATGGCGCCCAAACCCATCAGCAGGACACCCAACAATAGCCACCAAATGATAATCAGATAAAAATAAATATCCATGGTGTTCACTCCTTATGCTGTAGCAGGCTGTGTTTGTGGAAGCTGACCACGCTGTTTAAGCTCGATCTCATCCGGTTCCTCCGGACCTTTCTTAATGCTGCGTATCATCAGATACATTTCTACAATGGCAAAGGTCGTATACAGCAAGACAAAGCCGGTCAGTGACACCACCATATAGGTAACCGAGTGCGTGGAGACTGACAACCAGGTCGGCAAGATCTCGTAAACCGTCCATGGCTGGCGCCCCATCTCGGCGACAATCCAGCCCATTTCACAAGCGATAAAGGGGACCGGAATCATCCATACCGAAAAGCGCAGGAACCTGCGCGACTGCTTGAGCTTGTTGCTTAACGTCAGCACGATGGCCACCACAAAATAACCCAACATTAACAGCCCCAGCGCAACCATAATGCGGAAGGTCCAGAAAATAATCCAGACTTCGGGAATGCTGTCTTTGGCCGCCAGCTCAATATCCGTCTCGGTAATTTGGGTCAAATCACCGCCAGGGGCATAGCGCTGCACCAGGAAGCCATAACCGACGTCCGCTTTATGTGCCTCGAACGTATCCAGTGCTTCCTGGTCGGTCGGGTCTTTACCCAGGCGCTCCATGGCCTGCACGGCAGGTATGCCATTGCGTATCCGCATCTTGGCCTCTTCCTTGATTTCACTGATAGAAGGCACCGTACCATCCAGTGAGTGCGTGACCAGAATCGACAGGAAGCCGGGCAACTGCACTTCAAACAAGTTACGCTCCTCTTCCTGCGAAGGAAGGGCAACCACATTGAAAGCCATTGGTGCTTTTTCAGGTTCCCACAGGGCTTCCATGGCAGCCAGTTTGCTGGGCTGGGCATGTCCACCGATAAAACCCAGGGCATCTCCAAGAGTAATTACCCCTGCCGTACCCAAAACCCCAAACAGGGCGGCAATACGGAAAGAGCGCTGGGCCACATCCTCATGCCGGCGGCGTAACAGATAAAACGCACTAATACCGCAAACAAAAATAGCCGCGGTGACGTAACCTGCCAACACGGTATGCACGAATTTGGCCTGGGCATCCGGGTTAAAGAACAGCGCATGAAAGCTGGACAGCTCCATGCGCATGGTGACCGGATTAAACTCGGCGCCCAACGGATGCTGCATGAAACTATTGGCCACCAGAATCCACAACGCGGACAGGTTCGAACCCAAGGCCACCAAATAAGTAATGACCAGGTGCTTGCCTTTGGATAGACGATCCCAACCAAAAACCATCAAGCCGACAAAGGTGGATTCCATGAAAAAGGCCATGAGCCCTTCAACGGCCAACAGGGTTCCAAAAGTATCACCCACAAAACTGGAATAATACGACCAGTTCATGCCAAACTGCAGCTCCATGGTAATACCGGTCGCCACACCCAGGGCAAAGTTAATCATGAACAGCCGCAGCCAGAATTTGGTTATCCGCTTATAAATCTCACGGCCGGTCACTACATAAACCGTTTCCATCACCGCCAGTAATACCGATAGCCCCAAAGTAAGCGGGACAAATAAAAAGTGGTACAAGGCGGTAGCTGCAAACTGCCAACGCGAAAGGTCAACTACAGTTTCACTTACCATTTTTATTACTCACTAAAAAATTGCCAGAATCCCTGCCATGCACGCCGACCAACAACACGTAAAAACTCCGACAAGAGACTTGCCGGCATGACAGGCCTTTACAAAACACGAAAAAACTAACGGTTAAAAAGGTTGACTTCGGCCAGATCAATCACATTTTTCATATGGCCGTCCATGACTGCACGCAGCCCCCAAAGACCGAACCCCTTGGCCTGCCCAAGATTAATACTGGGCGGCAAAATCAGTTCCTGGCTGGCCGTCACCACATCCAGTACGGCAGGACCCTCATGAGCCAGGAACTGCTCTACGGCCTGTGGCAATTCGGCAGGGTCTTCTACACGCTGCCCATAAATACCGGCGGCCTGTGCAATTTGGGCAAAATCCGGATTTTCCAGATTAACACCCGTATTCACAAAACCGGCCACCTTCATTTCAAGTGCCACAAAACCCAGCACGCCATTATTAAACACCACCACTTTGACAGGAACATTATGTTGCTTCAAGCTGATGATATCCCCCATCAGCATCGAAAAACCGCCGTCCCCTGAAAGCGTGACCACCTGGCGTTCGGGCATGGCCATCTTAATACCAATGCCCTGGGGCATGGCATTCGCCATTGAACCATGCGTCATGGAGCCGATCAGGCGCCTTTGTCCATTCATGCGCAGGTAACGGGCAGCCCACACAGTAGGTGTGCCAACATCAGCAGTAAATATGGCATCGGGCTCGGCTTTTTCACTGAGCACACTGGCCAGATACTGGGGATGGATAATCTTGTGTTCCCCTGGCCGTGCCAACATATCCAGATCCTTGCGCGCTTTCTCATAATCCTTGCGAGCCTCGTCAAGGAAAGCCTGACTGGTTCGTTGTTTCAATTTGGGCACAAGCAGTTTCAGGGTTTCTTTAACATCGCCCACCACCCCAAGCTGCAATCTTGCCCGCCGGCCCAGATTTTCCGCACGAATATCCACTTGGGCGATCTTGACGTGGGACGGCATGAATTGCTTATAGGGAAAATCGGTGCCCAGCATTAACAAGGTATCACAGGAATGCATGGCCTTATACCCCGAGGAAAAACCAATGAATCCGGTCATTCCCACATCATAAGGGTTGTCATATTCCACATGCTCCTTACCCCCCAGGGCATGCACGATCGGGCTTTTCAATGCCTCGGCCAGGGTAATCAACTCGGCATGTGCGCCCGCACAGCCACGGCCGACAAACAGAGCGACACGCTCTGAACCGTTTAATAAGTCAGCCAATGCCTGAACCTGCGGCTCATCGGGCAATACTTTGGGCGCGCGAGGCACCAGGCTTGCCCGGGGAGAAACCGACGTTACCGGTGAGGCCTGCAAGGCAATATCGCCCGGCAATACCACTACCGCGACACCACGCTGGCCCACTGCCGCACGAATCGCATTTTCAATCACATAAGGCAACTGGTCAGGATGCGAAACCAGTTCGCAATAATGACTGCATTCCTTAAACAACTGTTCGGGGTGCGTTTCCTGAAAATAACCACTACCAATTTCAGACGATGGAATATGCGCCGCAATGGCCAATACCGGCGTGCGAGTACGATGCGCATCAAACAGGCCGTTAATTAAATGTAAATTGCCCGGTCCGCATGAGCCGGCGCAAACGGCAAGCTCTCCGGTAACTTGGGATTCACCACTGGCGGCAAACGCTGCCACCTCTTCGTGGCGCGTTCCCACCCACTGGATGCCTCCGTGCACCCGCAAGGCTTCCGTCACGCCATTCAGGCTATCACCAACAACACCGTAAATGCGTTTTACCCCGACTTCAGCCAAGGTATGCACTAACAAATCCGCTACATTTTGTATTTTCATCATCCCCTCTTTTAAGATGAACGTTATGCTTTGGACTGCATGCCCCTTTTTAAAAACATTTAATAAAAAATCTTAAAAAGAAGCCCCTGAAAAATCGCCCCCGACAACAGAAAGGGGCTGCGTTGACAAGACTGCTTGTTAAATATTATCCAGCTTGAGTACTTTTGCGGTTTGCTGGCGGATATTGTTGCAGGCGTCAGCATCAAGCTTTAAATCAATCCCGTAAGTGGGAATCATGCGTTGCAGATTGGGAAGCCAGTCATTGGCATTGAGCCTGTCTGCAAAGCATTTTTGCAAAAGCTCCAGCGCAATAAATACCGCCGTGGATGCCCCGGGAGAAGCCCCCAACAAGGCTGCCATGGAATGATCCTGAGACGCAATCAGTTCGGTACCGAACTCCAGGCGCCCCCCATGATGCTCATGAGTAGGCTTGATAATCTGCACCCGTTGACCTGCAACAACATGCTGCCAATTTCCCCTTGTCGCCAATGGATAAAACTGGCGCAACATTTCAAACTGGTGCTCACCGCTTTGCAACACCTGGGTAATCAGGTATTCGGTCAAGTCCCAGTTGTCTTTGGCCACATCCAGCATGGGGATCACATTGGCGGGTCGCACGGTCCGGAATAAGTCCGTGAGCGATCCGTGTTTCAGGAAACGCGTGGAAAAACCGGCATACGGGCCAAACAGAATGGAACGCTTGCCGTTTACGATTCGGGTATCCAGGTGCGGTACCGACATGGGCGGGGAACCGGTAGGCGCCATGCCATAAACTTTGGCATGATGCCTTTGGCTGAGCTCATCAACATCACAGCGCAGCCAAATGCCCCCAACAGGAAAGCCGCCGTAGCCCTGCCCCTCTGGGATATCCGCTTTTTGCAGCAGTTCCAGGGCTCCGCCACCCGCCCCCACAAAGACGAAAGATGCCCGGTAATCCCGCTTCTCACGGGTTATTGAACAATGGGCACTGACCTCCCATTGACCGTCTGCATTACGTGTCAGGTCTGACACGGTGGTGTTGTAATGCACCTGTACACCGGGAGTCTTTTCAAGATGCCCAAAAAGCGTGTGCGTCAGGGTGCCGTAATCCACATCGGTGCCCGTGATCATGCGGGTGGCCGCCACCGGTTCATTACCTGTACGCCCCTCCATGATGAGCGGGGCCCAGTTGCCGATCTCGGCAGGGTCGGTACTGAACTGCATGCCGTGATAACAATGATGGGCGGACATGGCTTCGTAGCGGGCGCGTAAAAACCTGACGTTACCTTCTCCCCAGACAAAACTCATATGCGGGCAGGAACGGATAAAACTGGCAGGATCGTCAATCACGCCACGCCCAACCAGGTACGACCAGAATTGCCGCGACAGGTCAAACTCGGTATTGACTTCCAGTGCTTTGCTGATATCCACCGTACCATCGCTTTTTTGCGGTGTGTAATTCAGCTCACAATTGGCCGCATGGCCAGTGCCCGCATTATTCCAGCCATTAGAGCTTTCCTGCGCGCAATCATTCAGCTTTTCCAGAATAATAATTTTGGCATCAGGCATTAACTCTTTGAGCATCGTGCCTACCGTGGCACTCATGATGCCTGCACCAACCAATATAAAATCCGCCTGTTCGGATACCGGATTGATACTCATAAAATTAACCTCTCATCAATGTGAGTCAGGAATGAAAAGAACGTTAGTATCGGGGGACAGGGCCACATAAGCCCTGAACCAGGGTTCATCATTGACCAAATGCCAACGGTGTCCTCCGCCCGTTGTGTCCTCGGCCCATAAAACATCGCCAGGGTGCAGAACAAAACGCTTTCCCGTACGCGATTCGAACGCCAGTATTCCTCGCAGGGTGATCACAAATTGATCGGTCGGCGCATTATGCCAATCAAAACTGCCCCCGCTTTGTGTTTCCCGGAAAGAAACAAATCTGGCTGAAGCCATCAGGGTACTCGTGTCCTGGCCTTGTTTCATATCCATTTGCAACCGGCCTTCCTCAAAATCGGACTGCCCCGTTTCATCCGTAAATAAACGCACACAACGAATCATTGCTTGAACTCCATTTTTTTTTGATTATTTTTTATTAACCAGTTCTGCCAGCAAAATGGCGCACCGGTGAATTACCTGAAAAGCAAACAGACAAAAAATTTCAGCACAACAAAATCAATTTTCCATAAACGGTACAACCGCGTCCTGGGGCAAAGTGATATAAACCCTTACCCAGGGTTCGTCGCCAATCATCCGCCAGCGATGTCCTTTCCCACCTGTTTCTTCGGTAAAAAGCACATCTCCTGCCCTGATCTCGAAATGCTGACCTGCCTCGGTTTCAAAAGCCAGATGTCCTTTCAGGGTCACCACCAATTGCCGGTTGGGATCCGGGTGCCACGCTGAGGCCAAGCCCGCCGGCGTATGCCTGAAAAAAACCTTGTTTGCGCTCATTTGAGCAGTTGTGAAATCACCCCGTTCAGCCTCATCGTATTTCAATGTGCCTTCCTGTGCCTGTACCTGCCCCCTGGAATCGGTATATACGCGTACGCACCGCAACATGTTTTCTCCTTTTTCTTATATCAGTCAGCCAACCATAACCTACTTTATATTTCCTTGATGTTAATGTATACGATGGCTGTCTGTTAGAAACACTGAATCTCAATTAATAATGCGATATGTGGTTTAATTGTCACATAATTATTCAGTTCTATACTATTTATTGCCGGGCAAGCAAAGTTACGCCTGTGCGGATTCCAGCCCGCTTTCTGGCTGAAAAACCAGTGACATCGGGCTATTCAAATAAGAGTACTGTAAAGCCACACTGGCCACATCACCATGAAGCAAGTACTCCAGCCCATCCATGGCCGAAGGATCCACCCAGCCCGTTCCGCGATAAGCGGTTGGGGACGATCGGGCTCTAATAGTGCATCGTATTGCTGAAACGAACGATCCAACACCCGGAATGTATATTCAACCAAAACACCATTGGTTAACGTGATGATGAGAAATACCGCCAGCACTACACCTGCCACCGTGGAAACCCGACGCGGAAAGCGTTGATACAGCTTGCCAGTAAGCATTTTGCCAGGTTTTGACATGATAAGGGGCTGTTGCCATTAAACCCAGACAAGCCACAATGGCAACCGGTCTTACCACCCTTAAACTGGCTGAAGACAGGCCTGGCAGTTCAAGGTAACGATAAACACTGCGTAACACAACGCCAATGCCATAACCTGCCCCAAAAGCAAAACCGGAAAGCACCCCCTGCACCACCTGGTTTCGTGGAATCAGGCTGGGAGTTAAGGATGCGGCAAACAGCAATGCACCCAATATGAGTCCAAATCCACATATAGATCTGAAGAAATTTCGCATTTTATTTAATGTCTCTGTAAGTGATATATGTTCAGTCTTATGAGATGCAAGACTGAAGACTATTTTCTGCCCTGACTGGCGCAGTGACTACCTGGTATTTTGTAACGAAAACCATAACTCCCGAGTTCGACAGTTAAAATTTTAAGTTATTGATTTATAAAGGATTATGTTATAAACGCTCCATTACAAATTCACATATTCAACATCAGTGGTCGGTTTTTTAACCTTCAGGCTGGCTAACACAGCCGCTTGTTCCGCATCAATGGCGGAGATGCCGGTAACGGGTGCCTGACCATCGAAGGTGACTTTATGCGTCTGAATCCGGCGTAATATTGACAAGGCTCGTTCCGGTGAGCAGATGTCGGGCACCGGATTCTGGTACAGCCGTTCGCGCATGACACGCGCAAGCACCAAGTCAATAAAACAGATATACGCATGCGCCCGGATACGATCGGGCAAGCGATGATAGACTGGTCCGATTTCGATATCTGACTTGAGCATCTTGAATCCGCGTTCGATATCGGCCAGGGATTTATAACGGGCGATGACTTCGCTCGCCTTCAGATCCTGCGTATTGGTGACCAGTAGTAGTTTGCCATCCATGGCACGGGCCAGCGCTAATGCCTTTTCGTCAATATCATAGGTGAACAGTTCACTTTTCAGATCCACCCGGATAATGCGCCGTAGCCGTTGCTCACATACTTCGTGGTAAAACCGGGCGCGAACGCCACCGTCCGATAACCCACGACCCCGGCTTCGTTGGCCTTCGTCCTGCGAGTCAAGTTTTCCTACCCACTGTGCCGCTTGGGCTTCCAATTGGGCGATGGTGGCATCACGTTGCGCGGTTTGCTCAGCGGCTCGGTGCCGGTCGTGCGCGACGACCAACCGCAGGTTGTTCCACTGTTCCTCACCCACGATCTCGGATTCGTCAGCGGTTTGCGCACGCTGATTAAATGGTGCCAGCAGATCGGCAAATTCGTTGTAACGGCGGCCTGGTACCGCCAGAATAAATTCCAGCGGTGCGCCCGATGGCAGCACGATTTTTTGCAAGGTTTCCAGGTTATCTAACGACAGCAAGCCCCGGTCGGCAACAGCAATGACCCGTTTGATCGGGAAGCGTTCCAGTACCTTGAGTAAAGAAGACTTCAAGGTACCCACTTCGGCGGTATTGCCCGGGAAGACCTCGTGATAAAGGGGAATGCCTTCAGCGGTTTGCACCAGCCCCAGCATGAATTGACGGGCCAGGCCACCTTCCTTGGACTTACCAAACTGGCGGATCTCTTCGTCTGCTTCAGACAGGCCCTCGGCCCGTATAGTGGTCATATCGTAAAAGACAACAGAGAGGTCTTCACTGACAAGGGGCCGTACGGCATCGGCCAAGATCTTGTCAATGACGTCCTGGTGTTCAAGCAGTGCGTCCATGGTGCGCAACAGTTGTTGGTGATTGACGGACTCCAGGCTCGTATCAGGCAGGCTGACGGTCTTGAGCCATCGTAAGGTGCCTAGCTTGGAATCTGCATCGCATAAACGATTGATGACCATTACACGCAACAACGCTTCCAGATCAATGCGATGACGCGTTCGTTGCTTCAAGACCTGACGCAAACGGTCCAGCCCCAGTTGCTTCCAGATTTGGGTAAGGACCCAGACATCGCCCAACGCACGGGATGATTCAAACTGCGGTGTGCCGCTACCCGCGGCAGACGCGCCGTCCACACCGAGAATACGAGACAATCCCTCATGCATGGATTTGATTGAGTCACCCAGTTGATCCAACCGCCCAAGCGTCGCCACCGTGCGCTGCTTGGGGCGCCCAGTGTCGTCGCGGTAGGCCTCGACCAGCTGTACATAGCGCCTGGGGCCCGATTTGGTGACTTTGATAAACATGCCACTACTATATCACTATTTTAATATTTAATACAATGTTTTTTTATTAAAACGTGCCATTACAAATAATTGCATTAAATTAATTGAAAACCCGCATGAATAAAGGCGTTCGTGTCAAAAGCACAGGATTAAAGTGTCGAACTCAGGTGATCAAGGAAATTTCGTCATGACGAAAAATTGTAGGTGGGTGTGGACTAATGCAGGATAGGCACTTGGTGCCGGTGTGTGCTACACTACGTTTGCACTTTTCCCCCCCATTGTTGATAGGAGCGTCTATGCTGCGTGTGGCCGAGATTGGAGCTACTAGAGATAGCTATATCTATCGTCTCCGGATGCCTGCACCTTTGAGGGCGCAGTGGGACGAGTATTGCGAGAAGAAAGGCAAGAAATCAGCAGCGACATTAAGGACGCTGATTCGCTACATGATTCAGGACGATATACCGCCAGAGGTTCGGCATTGGATTTCCGAGCAGACGGAAGGAAAAGCGGATTCTGGCCCAAAAGAAAGGGTGGTTGTTCGTCTTACGCCGACCGAATATCAGGCCATTACTACAAGGGCCGTGTCGGAAGGCTGTTCACCTCAGCGCTGGGTATCAACTGCGTTCGGGCCAGCTTGATCCATGAGCCGCAGTTCACAATGGAAACGACGAAAGCGCTATGGCAGTCATCCCATCAGCTACGAGCCATTGGCCGGAATCTGAACCAGATAGCCAAACAATTAAATGAAGGCAAAAGCAGCGCCTCGAGCCTGAGTAACTAGAGAGGCTAGCCAGCTTTATTTATAAACATACAGACAAAGTGGCGGCAGTTCAGGATGCCAGCTTTAGCCGCTGGAAACTCGTCACAAGTCAGAATTGAATTCGCTTAACCCAAAGCCGCTGCGGAACAGACCCAACAGGAAGCATATGACAAAGCAAAAAACCAACAATGGCAATGCCGCTCACTTGGGCTTCGAAGCCGAACTCTTCAAGGCGGCGGACAAACTACGCGGCAACATGGAGCCCAGCGACTACAAGCACGTTGCCCTGGGCCTTATTTTCCTCAAGTACATCTCTGATGCCTTCGAGGCGCGCCACGCAGAACTCCTGGCCGAAGACCTGCAAGCCGCCGAGGACAAGGACGAATACCTCGCCGACAACATCTTCTGGGTACCCAAGGAAGGCCGTTGGTCGCACCTTAAGGCCAATGCCAAGCGTCCTGAAATCGGCACCCTGATCGACGACGCCATGCGCGCCATCGAGAAGGACAACGAATCCCTCAAAGGCGTGCTGCCCAAGGACTACGCCCGCCCGGCGTTGAACAAGGTGATGCTGGGTGAGCTGATCGACCTGATCTCCGGCATCGCCATGAACGAGAGTGGCGACAAATCAAAAGACGTGCTCGGCCGCGTCTACGAATACTTCCTCAGCCAGTTCGCTGGTGCCGAAGGCAAGCGCGGCGGCGAGTTCTATACCCCGCGCTCGGTGGTACAGGTACTGGTGCAGATGCTCGAGCCCTATCAGGGGCGTGTCTACGACCCCTGCTGCGGCAGCGGCGGCATGTTCGTGCAGAGCGAGAAGTTCGTGCTGGAGCATGGCGGGCGCATCGGCGACATCGCCATCTATGGTCAAGAGAGCAACTACACCACCTGGCGCCTGGCCAAGATGAACCTCGCTGTGCGAGGCATCGACTCCGATATCCGCTGGAATAACGAAGGCAGCTTCCACAAGGACGAGCTGCGCGACCTGCGCTTCGATCACATTCTCGCCAATCCGCCTTTTAATATCTCCGACTGGGGCGGTGACCGCCTGCGTGAAGACTCGCGCTGGCAATTCGGCGTGCCACCGGTAGGCAACGCCAACTACGCCTGGCTGCAACACATCTACTGGCACCTCGCGCCCTTCGGCACTGCCGGGGTGGTACTGGCCAACGGCTCCATGAGCTCCAATCAGAGTGGCGAAGGCGAGATCCGCAAGGCCATGGTCGAGGCCGACGCGGTGGATTGCATGGTGGCCCTGCCCGGCCAGTTGTTCTACTCCACGCAAATACCCGCCTGCCTGTGGTTCCTGGCGCGCGACAAGTCCAACGGCAAGCGCGGCAAAGAGACCCTGCGCGACCGGCGCGGCGAGGTACTGTTTATCGACGCCCGTAACATGGGCGTATTGGTGGACCGCACCCGGCGCGAACTCAGCGAGGCCGACATCCAGAAAATTGCCGATACCTACCATGCCTGGCGGGGCGAGAAGGACGCCGGGAAATACACGGACATCCCCGGCTTTTGCAAGGCTGCCACGCTGGACGAGATCCGCAAGCACGATTACGTGCTGACGCCAGGGCGCTACGTGGGCGCGGCGGAGCAGGAAGACGACGGCGAGCCGTTCACCGAAAAGATGGCGCGACTAGCGGCGCTGTGGCGCGAGCAGCAGCAGGAAGCCGTGCGGCTGGATGCGGCGATCGAGGCCAACCTGAAGGAGCTTGGGTATGGCGGGTGAATGGAAGACAGCCGCTCTGGATTCGCTCTGTGAATTGATTGCCGACTGCCCGCACTCGACGCCAGTGTGGACCGCCGGAGGTGTAGTCGTGTTGAGGAGCCAGAATATTCGCGGCGGTCGTCTTGATCTGTCGAGCCCAAGCTACACAGACGAAGAGCACTTCCAAGATCGTATTCGCCGAGCAGAACCTACTGCTGGGGATCTCGTGATTACTCGAGAAGCTCCAATGGGTGAGGTATGCCAGATACCCCCTGGCCTCCGCTGTTGTCTCGGTCAACGCATGGTATTACTGAGGCCGAATCGCTTGCAGGCTGATAGCCGTTATTTGCTTTTCGCCCTCCAGTCTCGCGCAGTGCAGACACAAATCATGTGGGCGGAAGGAACTGGGTCGACGGTCAGCAATCTGCGAATTCCAGACCTAAAGAAGCTCAAGATCCCCTCGCCACCCATTAATGAACAACGCGCCATCGCCCATATCCTCGGCTCACTGGACGACAAAATCGAACTCAACCGCCGCCGCAACCAGACCCTGGAGGCCATGGCCCGCGCCCTGTTCAAGGACTGGTTCGTCGACTTCGGCCCCGTCCGTGCAAAGATGGAAGGCCGCGAACCCTACCTCCCCGCCGACCTCTGGCAACTCTTCCCCGACCGCCTCGATGATGAGGGCAAGCCGGAGGGGTGGAAGGATGACTGCTTGGGATCGTTTACGAACATTAAAAATGGGTACGCATTCAAGAGTAAAGACTGGTGTGAAGCGGGCGTTCCAGTTGTAAAGATCGGCTCTGTGAAGCCATCTTTCGTAGACATTAGCCAGGTAAGTTTTATTGACGTGACACTAGCCAGGGAGAAGGAGTCTTTTAGGCTAAATGTTGGAGATATGTTGGTGGGTTTGACAGGGTATGTGGGCGAAACTGGCCGCATACCTCCGACCGATAATCGTCCCATGCTGAACCAGAGAGTTGGAAAGCTTGAACCATTTGATAGTCTCGAACCCTTTGTCTTTGCTTGCGTTCGAATGCCTGATTTCAAAGTGTTCGCCGAATCTAAGGCGCACGGGTCAGCGCAAGCAAATGTGAGCACAACCGAACTTCTGAAGTATCCAGTCGTAAATCCTGGAAGAGAGTTGCTAGAAGCTTTCTGCAGAATGTTGGAACCGTTGTTCTTGAAATCACTCGCGAACGAGGGAGAGCAAGCAACTCTATCTCGTCTCCGCGACACCCTGCTGCCCAAACTGATCTCCGGCGAGCTACGTATTCCCGGTGCTGAGCAATTCCTGGAGCGCGCCGAAGATAACGTGCCAAACAAGAAGAGGAGCCTGCCATGACCACCCATGATGAAGAGAAGCCCATAAAGGCATTCAAGGCTCCCCGAGAGGTCGAATGGCGACCACTTGAGGCAAAACCAGACGATGACGATCAGCAGAGGCGAGCCAGGAATAATCAGGAAGAGCTGCACAACATGTTACTGGGCTCACTCCAGATGCAGCATGTGGTCGTTCTGGCTGGTTCTGGCTGTTCGCTGGCAGCGGGCGCGCCCTCCATGTCTGACTTGTGGGATGCCGTAGTAGGTAAACCGGCAACTGAAGAGGCTAAGACGGCAGCCACAACGGTCAACCATGACATCAACACCAAGAACATCGAAGCGCTGTTATCCCGTATTGAAGCCTCTCTCCAACTGAATGAGGAGGCGGCGCTCCGAACGTTTCTGAATAACAGCAAGACAATCATTCTGGAAAAATGCTCGGGTTTTCTGGACGAGGAAAAGCTCGCAGCTCACCGCCGATTTCTGCACCGACTCTCTCGCCGCAGGGCCCGCGATCAGCGCCTGAAAATCTTTACCACTAATTATGACCTCTGCTTTGAGCGAGCCGCGAGCGCGCTGGGAGGCATCGCCATTGATGGTTTCTCGTTCACTGCACCACGCCGATATGACCCGCGTTATTTCAACTACGACTTGGTGCGCCGCCCTCGCAGTGGCGAGGAAGCCAGCTATCTTGAAGGCGTGTTCTTGCTTTACAAGCTGCATGGCTCGGTCAGTTGGGCCAAAAAGTCAGACGGAACATTGCTCGAAGAGATGAAGCCGACCCCGGATGAGGCCTGTTTGATTTACCCAGCAGCGGGAAAGTATCAACAAAGCTTCAGCCAGCCGCATCTGGAGTCGATGGCGCAGTATCTGTCAGCAGTTCGTGAACCTAACACGTGTGTCGTGGTTGCAGGATTTGGGTTCAATGATGATCACCTTTCAGAGCCTCTTCTTGCCGCTGTGCAGTCGAACCCTCATTTACGTCTGATCATTGTTGATCCTTATGCTGAACAGCAGACTACTGGCGAGAACAAGTATTGGCAGGCATTCAACTCTTTGGCATGTAAGGGAGAAGACATTTGGTTTGTTGCTGCGGACTTTGAAGCGTTCAGTGAAATGGTGCCCGATCTTAAATCGCTGACGCCGGCCGACACGTTGATGAAAGCAGTTCAGGGAGTGATTAAGCCGTCATGAAGCCAGCCGACATTGATACCGAGTTTCCTCGCGGATTGCTGCGACCTGAGCTGTTCTTGGGCGTTGCGGCATCGATCACTGCCCGAGCGGTGGGTGTGAATCTTTCCGAAGCTGGTAGGCCCAGCGGAGCGCACTTCTCGGGCGGGCGCTATGGGCGCGGCGAAGTCGGGGAATTCGTTCTGATTGAAGGTCAACAGAGCCTGATATTGGGTAGAATTTCGGAGATCAAAGTACGTGAACCGGAACGGCGCGGTATCACGCGGGATTTTGCGGGTAACACCGATCTGGACGCCCTTGGCCAGATTCAGCTGCTGGGCTGTGTGGCCACAGACAGCTTGCGGGTAACAGCAGGTGTCGATGCCTACCCCAGGCTGGGCGATCGAATTTACGCTGCACCACATCGTTTTATCGCCTTGCTTCCGCAGCTCATGGAGGTAGGCGGCGCGGAATCTCCCAGCGTCAGTCTGGAACTGGGCACGATTGATACCGCTCACGAGAGTGTAGTCTCGGTAAAGCCAGAGCGTCTTTTCGGCCGTCACTGCGCCATTTTGGGCGCTACAGGTGGCGGCAAAAGCTGGACCACCGCCCGCATCATAGAAGAATGCCTCCAACATCGAGCCAAGTTAATCCTGATTGACGCAACAGGTGAGTATCGGGACTTCCAGGGTGAGCATGTTACGCATCTTCATCTCGGCAACCCGGTCGCTACTGCTACGTGTTCGATAGCCTCCTCCTTACCGCCTACCGCCTTTCTGGAATCCGATTTCCTAGCGTTATTTGAACCGGCAGGCAAAGTGCAAGGCCCAAAACTGCGCGCAGCAATACGCAGCTTGCGTCTGGCGAATGTCAAGCCAGAGCTCGCACCCAAAGGTTTTATCGAAAAGGTCAATCAATCGAAGACCGCCATTGAAGCTGCCGAACAGGAGCCGGGCATTGCCAGCCAGTTGGATGATCCCAGCCAAGCCTTTGATGTGAACCAACTAGTCGCACAGATCGAACAGGAATGCGTCTACCCAGAAGGATTTGGCCAGCAAAGGGGACAGAAAGACTCAAGCAAATGGGGCGGCGAAGACGGTAACTTTTCTCATTGCCTGTCGCTGGTTGCAAGGATCAATGGTGTACTCACATCCCCGGCATTCTCATGCGTCTTCAAGGCTGAGCAGAAACCATCGGTCAGTGAAGCTATAAGCGCGTTCGCCAGTGATGACAAACGACTGCTAAGAATCTGTCTCAGCGGAGTTGCCTATGAGTATCGCGCTCGCGAAATTATCGCCAATGTGATAGGTCGCTTGCTGCTGGGAAAAGCCAGAAATGGCGACTTCAAAGAGCGCCCGCTGGTGGTTATAGTGGATGAGGCGCATAACTTTCTTGGGCGCCATTTAGGCAGTGACGATTATCAAGCGAAACTTGATGCCTTTGAGATCATAGCCAAGGAGGGCCGAAAGTACGGACTCACGGTATGCCTTGCCAGCCAGCGTCCACGCGACATTACTGAAGGCGTGCTAAGCCAAATGGGCACCTTGATTGTACACCGCCTAACCAATGAGCGGGACAGGGAGGTGGTCGAACGCGCCTGTGGTGAAATTGACCGGGCAGCTTCTGCATTCCTGCCAAACCTTCGGCCAGGTGAGGCCGCGATTATTGGCACCGACTTTCCAATACCAATGACTATCCAGATCAAGGAACCTGACACCAAGCCACTGTCAGACGGGCCAAGGTATCAAGAGTGCTG
This sequence comes from Advenella sp. EE-W14, assembly GCF_012923605.1. Lineage (NCBI taxonomy): Bacteria > Pseudomonadati > Pseudomonadota > Betaproteobacteria > Burkholderiales > Alcaligenaceae > Advenella > Advenella sp. EE-W14. The sequence continues at coordinate 155,444 of NZ_JAAVNG010000010.1, forward strand.
GGGTGCTCCATGAAAAGCACCGAGGCAAAATACTCAACCAGAAAGTCGGCAAGCCGACAGTCGATCCTTGAGCTTTCTGCGGAGGAGGCCCGGGCATTTTTTCTCAAAGCAGAGAGCTATTGTAGTCTCGATTTGCCGCACTATATTCGCTTTGACGCATTGATTGAGAATACACATAAAGCTCTTGAAGGGAAGGCACTATCTGGCTTGTCCTGTAAGCCACGAGACCATGATGATGTGAATTACACTGTCCTTAACAACAAGGATGGCAAGTATGCATGGCGGCCGTTTCAGCTTATCCACCCAGCTCTGTATGTATCCCTTGTCCACCAGTTAACTACGAACCCCAATTGGGAGTTGGTGAAGGAGCGCTTCGCTACATTCTCTGCGAACAGCAAGATTCACTGCCTGAGTTTGCCGGTTGTTTCTCTGTCAGAGGAAAAAGACAAAGCAGAACAAGTGTCTCAATGGTGGCACTCAGTGGAACAGCGCTCCATTGAGCTTTCACTTGAGTATGAGTATTTAGTTGAGACTGATATTACTGATTGCTACGGCGCTATCTATACCCACTCGATAGCGTGGGCATTGCACACCAAGCAGGAGGCGAAGGCAAAGCGAACTAATAAAAGCCTGCTCGGAAACGTTATAGACGCCCATATCCAAGACATGCGCCATGGCCAGACCAACGGCATTCCACAAGGCTCTGTGCTGATGGACTTTATTGCCGAGCTAGTGCTTGGCTTTGCTGATCTGGCACTATCAGAGAAAATACAAAGTCTGGAAATCGAGGATTATTGTATCCTGCGCTACCGTGACGATTACCGCGTATTCATAAATAACCCACAAGACGGCGAGCGAATCATCAAGCTTCTCACCGAGGTTACGATTGGCCTTGGCTTGAAGCTTAATCCTGGGAAAACCAGAGCAAGCGACGATGTCGTGCGCGCGTCAATCAAGAGCGATAAGCTGGCTTGGATCTTCCGCAAACATAGAGAAAAAAGTCTGCAAAAGCACCTGCTCATCATTCACGACCATGCTACCCGGTTTCCCAATGCTGGCAGTCTCGTGGTGGCACTAAATGAATTCCACAAGCGTATTTCACGCTTGAAGCGCCTACTCGAACAGCCGATGCCTATGATCGCAATTGTTGTGGATTTTGCGTACCGCAACCCCCGGACCTATGCAATCTGTGCAGCGATCCTCAGTAAGCTGATGAGTTTTCTCGATTCTGAGGATGAGAAGAAAGACGTAGCCGAGAAGATCAAGACTCGGTTTGCCAAGATTCCGAATACTGGTCATATGCAGATATGGATACAGCGAGCCACCCTGCCCATTGCCAAAGAAATATCGTATCAGGAACCAATATGCAGGCTGGTATCAGGAGAAGATGTGTCGCTGTGGAGCACCCGATGGATAACCAGCGCAGATTTAAAAAGAGCAATTACTACACCAGTTATTGACCAACCCGCACTTGAAACACTGGAACCAGTGATCCCGATTGACGAGGTGGAACTATTTCTCTCGAAGGAAACGGGGGGTTACTATCAATGATCCCCATCATCGACAACTTCAAGGTGCCAAGAAGGCAGCACACGCTAGTGCAAATAGAGCCAGTGAAATCTGTGCTGGGAGGAGCCCCATGAAAGCCACCGAAGCCAAACTGCTGGACTTTTTGAAAAAATCTCCGCAGTTCATTATTCCCATCTATCAACGCACCTACTCCTGGAATGAACCTCAGTGCCAGCAACTGTGGGACGACATTCTACGTGCTGGCAGTGACGATAACATTGGTGGGCACTTCATCGGCTCAGTGGTCTATATCGAACAGGGTTTATATCAGGTTTCCAGCCAATCACCCTTGCTGGTGATCGACGGGCAGCAACGCCTGACCACGGCCATGCTGATTATCGAGGCGCTGTGCCGACACTTGGGCGATGACGAGCCCATCGACGGCTTCTCGGCTAGAAAGCTGCGCAACTATTACTTGCTCAACCCGCTGGAAGACGGCGAGCGTGGCTTCAAGCTACTGCTGACACAGACCGACAAGGACAGCCTGTTGGCGCTGCTGCGGCAAAAGCCCTGGCCGGCCCAGCCTTCTCTGCGCATTCAGGAGAACTTCGCGTTTTTCGAGCAGAAGGTGAAGACGCTAACTGACCTCAAGCCGCTGTGCCAAGGGTTGGCTAAGCTGATCATTGTGGATATTGCGCTCAGCCGCGACCAAGATAACCCTCAACTGATCTTCGAAAGCATGAACTCCACCGGGCGGGCGCTAAGCCAGGCCGACCTAATCCGCAACTTTGTTTTGATGGGGCTAGAGCCCGAGCACCAGACCCGGCTTTACGAGGATCACTGGCGACCGATGGAGGTCGCATTTGGGCAGGAAGGCTATGGCGAGCATTTCGACTGGTTCATGCGCCATTACCTGACAGTCCGCACGGGCGAGCTGCCCAAAATCGGCGATGTATACGAAGCCTTCAAGGCCTTTGCCCGAACCCCGGAACAGTCGGCAGCAGGGGTAGATGCGCTAGTGGCCGATATCCACACGTTTGGTGGTTATTACTGCGCCATGGCGCTGGGACAAGAAACCGACAAGAGGCTGGCCGAGGCGTTTCAGGATCTGCGCGAGTTAAAGGTCGATGTGGCCTACCCTTTCCTACTGCAACTCTATGATGACTATGCCAGGGCTCAGCTGAGTAGCGATGATTTCATCGCAGCTGTGCGCTTGGTGGAGGCCTATGTATTCCGGCGTGCAGTGTGCGCTATCCCCACCAACTCTCTGAACAAAACCTTCGCCAACTTCGGCCGAGCCTTGAAAAAGGACAGATATCTGGAAAGCATTCAGGCGCATTTCCTTGGTTTGCCCTCTTATAGGCGCTTTCCCAATGACGAGGAGTTCAAGCGTGAGCTGAGCGTGCGCGACTTGTATAACTTCCGCAGCCGCAGCTATTGGCTGCGCCGACTGGAGAACCACGGTCGCAAGGAGCGGGTGCCGGTGGATGAATACACCATCGAACATATCCTGCCACAGAACGAGAACCTTTCAGCCAAATGGCGTGAGGCGCTCGGCTCCGACTGGCAGCGGGTGCAGGAGAGTTGGTTGCACACACTTGGCAACCTGACACTCACGGGTTACAACACCGAATACAGTGATCGCCCCTTTGCCGAGAAGCGCGACATGCAGGGAGGCTTCAAGCAGAGCCCGCTGCGCTTGAATGAGGGTTTGGGTGCGTTGGATACCTGGAACGAAGAAGCGATTCAAACCCGCGCCCAGCGCCTGGCCGCTCAGGCGGTGACCGTTTGGCAAGCCCCCGCTCTGTCAGCGGAGACGCTTGCTACCTATCGGCAGGCGTCACCTGCCAGTGTCAGCTACGACCTGAGCGACCACCCGCAACTGGCAACCGGCAGCCCCATGAGGGCATTGTTCGACGCGCTGCGCAAGGAAGTAATGGCTTTAGACCCCGGTGTAACCGAAGAAGTGCTCAAGCTTTATATTGCCTTCAAGGCCGAGACCAACTTCGTGGATGTAGTGCCACAAAAAAGCCGTCTGCGCCTTTCCCTGAACATGGCCTTCCATGAGCTGCATGATCCAAAGGGTGAAGCGAAGGATGTGACGAACCTGGGCCGCTGGGGTAACGGGGATGTCGAAGTGGGGCTCACCTCGCTGGATGAGCTGCCCTATGTCATGGGGCTGGTGCGGCAAGCGTTTGAGAAACAGATGGATAACGGCGGAGGGAATACGTGATGGCCTTTCTCTCCGAAGCCCAATTGGAAACCGCACTGCTAGATCAACTGACCTCGCTCGGTTTTGCCAGCGCAACAGATGAGATCATAGGCCCGGACGGCAGTCAGCCGGAGCGTGATGCCTATGATGAAGTCGTGCTGAAAGGCCGGCTGGGTGATGCGGTGGCGCGCCTGAACCCAACGCTGCCGTCCGAAGCACAGGCAGACGCCATACGCCGCCTGACACAATCGGAATTGCCGAACCTGCTGGAAGAGAACCGCCGAATCCATCGCCTGCTGATCGATGGCGCGGAGGTTGAATATTATGGTGATGACGGCGTGCTCACAGCAGGCAGCGTGCGGCTGATCGACTTCGAGCAGCCGGACAACAACGACTGGCTGGCAGTGCAGCAATTCACGGTAGTTGCCGGACAGGTGAAGCGACGACCAGACGTTGTGTTATTCGTCAACGGCCTGCCGCTGGCCGTTATTGAGCTCAAGGCCCCTGGCGGCGAGAACGCCACCCTGACAGGCGCTTTCAATCAACTTCAAACCTACAAGCAACAAATCCCGACACTGTTTCGCAGCAACGCACTGCTGGTGACCTCTGATGGTTTGTCGGCGCGGGTCGGCTCGTTGTCGGCGGACCAAGAGCGCTTCATGCCTTGGCGAACTACGGACGGTCAGCATATTGAGCCCAAGGGTTCGCCTGAGATGGCCACCCTGATCGAGGGCGTGTTCGAGCGGGGGCGTTTTCTCGACTTGCTGCGTCACTTCACGGTATTCGGGGAAAGCCCGTCTGGACTGATCAAGATCATCGCCGGTTATCACCAGTTTCACGCCGTTAAGAAGGCTGTGATTTCCACGCTAAGGGCCAGTCAGGTCGCGGTTGCTGAAGACCCCGCAGTCTATGGCTTGCCTAGTGTGAAGGACCAACCGCCCGGCGACCGGAAGGCCGGAGTTATTTGGCATACCCAGGGCTCCGGCAAGAGTTTGTTGATGGCCTTCTATGCGGGGCTACTGGTGTTCGAGCAGCGCATGGAGAATCCCACTTTGGTGGTGCTCACTGATCGTAATGATCTCGACGATCAGCTTTTTGCCACCTTCGCTATGTGCAAGGACCTTATTCGACAGACACCTGTTCAGGCGGAGGACAGGGAGCACCTGCGTACCTTACTGTCTCGCGCTTCCGGTGGTGTTATCTTCACCACGTTACAGAAGTTTTCGCCAGCCGCCGATGAAACGGATTTCCCGGTGCTGACTGATCGCGCCAATGTGGTGGTGATCGCAGATGAAGCACACCGAAGCCAGTATGGCTTCAAAGCCAAAGTCGCCAGCCAGACCGGTGAGATTGCTTATGGCTTCGCCAAATACTTGCGCGATGGCCTGCCCAACGCCTCATTCATCGGCTTTACGGGCACCCCCATCGAAGCGACTGACGTCAACACACCTGCGGTGTTTGGTCATTACATCGACATCTATGACATCAGCCGTGCCGTAGAAGATGGGGCGACCGTACCCATTTATTACGAATCTCGCCTGGCGCGCATTGAGCTTGATGACGATGAAAAGCCACGTATTGATGCGGAAATTGAAGCACTACTGGAAGACCAGGACGAGTCCAGCGCCGAACGTACCAAACAGAAATGGAGCACGGTCGAAGCTCTGGTAGGCAGCGATAAGCGCTTGGCATTGATCGCGAGCGATCTAGTGCAGCATTTTGAGGACAGGGTCGCGGCGCTGGATGGCAAAGCGATGGTGGTATGCATGAGCCGGCGCATTTGCGTGGCCCTTTACGATGAGATCATCAAGCTACGACCGGACTGGCACAGCAGCGATGATACCGCGGGCAGCGTCAAGATCGTGATGACCGGCGCTGCCAGCGACCCTGTTGAGTGGCAGCAGCATATCGGCAACAAGGCACGACGTGACTTGTTGGCCAAGCGAGCTCGCGACCCTAAAGACCCGCTCAAGCTGGTGATTGTGCGCGATATGTGGCTGACCGGCTTTGATGCGCCCAGCATGCATACTATGTACATCGATAAACCGATGCGCGGCCATGGCCTGATGCAGGCTATTGCTCGCGTTAACCGCGTATTCCGTGACAAGCCGGCGGGCTTGATAGTGGATTACATTGGCATTGCCCAAAACCTGAAAGCAGCACTGGCGCAGTACTCCAAGCCAGACCAAGACAAGACCGGCATCGACGAAGCCGAAGCCGTGGCGGTGATGCTGGAGAAGTACGAAATCGTGCGCGATATGTTCCACGGCTTCGACTACCGCAGTGCTCTGGATGGCACACCCGGCGAGCGACTGACGATGATGGCCGGGGCCATCGAATGGATACTCGACAAGCAGCAACAATGGGCGGCTGCCGAGCAAACGCCAGAGTCCAAGAAGCAGGCCCAGCGCCGCTTTGCCGACGGAGTATTGGCTTTGTCCAAAGCCTTTGCCCTGGCTTCGAGTTCTGATGAAGCACGCACGATCCGCGAAGAGGTGGGATTCTTTCAGGCCATCCGGGCCGCTTTATCGAAGACCGCAAGCGGTAGCGGTGGAACGCGTCAGGACCGCGAGTTGGCTATTCAGCAAATAGTAAGTCGAGCTGTAGTGTCGACGGAAATTGTCGACATCCTGGCTGCGGCTGGCATCCAAACCCCTGACATCTCCATCCTCTCTGACGAGTTCCTGCTCGAAGTGCAGCAGATGGAGAAGAAGAACCTCGGCCTGGAAGCACTACGCAAGCTGCTGAACGATGACATCCGCTCACGCACCCGTACTAACGTTGTGGAAAGTCGTGCCTTTACTGAAAGACTAGAGGACGCTATTGCGCGGTACCACGCCAATGCCATCACCACAGCCGAGGTGCTGCAAGAGCTAATACAACTGGCCAAGGACCTGCGAGCAGCCCGAGAACGTGGTGAAGCCAACGGGATGACCAATGAGGAAATCGCTTTCTACGATGCGCTTGCCGAAAACGAGTCCGCCATGGAAGTTATGGGTGATGAGCAGTTACGTGTGATAGCCCATGAACTACTCATGAGCCTGCGGGATAATGTCACCGTGGACTGGGCGCACCGCCAGTCAGCTCGTGCCAGGTTACGGGTGCTGGTGAAGCGCATTCTGCGCAAGTATGGCTATCCGCCGGACTTGCAGGATGCAGCCGTGCAGACGGTGCTCCAGCAGGCCGAGGCTCTGACGGAGCTGTGGCAGTTAGCTTGATGTTTCGCACAGTGCCGAGCTGGCCGCCAACTGACAAGAATTCCTTGTCAGTTGGGCTTGCCGGTGTAGAGAACTAGCAGTCAAGCTCAGCCGTTAAATCACCGCTTCAAGACCTTTGCGCTCTATCAGGTTCAACAGTTTGAGTGACGGCCCGCTCGGCTTCTTGTCACCGACTTCCCACTTTTGAACCGTTGACACACTGGTATTCAGCACGGCGGCAAAAACCGCCTGACTGACGTTCGACTGTATAGCTGTTCCGATCGGTACAGTAGCGGTACATACATCAGTTTTGGCCACCTGCGCATAAATACGCTAAACTACTGACGCATAAGTACTTTCTACTTATTTTGATTACGCTCGTATACGCTTGATTTGTAAGCATCCGCCCCATACCGTATTGACAGCTTAAAACTTGTTTTTTACAGCTACACTCGCCAGGGCAATAACTCGTCTACGCGATTAACCGGATAGTCGGCAATCACCGACAGCACATGACACAGGTACGCCTCGGGATTGATATCGTTCAGTTTGGCCGTGCCCAGCAAACTGTAAAGCGTTGCCGCCCGCTCACCACCCGCATCCGAACCCAGGAATAAGTAATTCTTGCGTCCAACAGACACGCCGCGCAAGGCTCGTTCTGCCGCGTTATTATCGATTTCGATTTCCCCATCATCCAGATAGCGTGTCAAGGCCTGCCACTGGTTAAGGGCATACTGGATGACGGATTTACGTGACAGAGTCGGTAACTGCTGCATGAACCACTCATGCAAGGCAAGCACAATGGGCAATGACTTGTCCTGGCGCTCGGCCTGACGAGTTTGTGGTGGACTGCCCCGGATGCCGGCCTCAATCTCATATAAACGGCCAATTTGAGTGAGCACATGATGGGTAATATCAGAGGGCCGATGGACATGAATATCATGGAACTTGCGCTGGGCATGGGCCCAGCAACCTGCTTGGGTAACCTTGCCGGTTCGGTATACCTCGTTGTAACCGGCATAGGCATCAGCCTGTAAAATACCCTCGAAGTTTTTAAGGTGGGTTTGCGGATGGATGCCCTTGCGATCGGGGGAGTAGCGGAACCAGACCGCCGGTGGCTGGGTGCCGCCACTGGGGCGATCATCACGGGCATACACCCATAAGCGGGCTTGCCGGGTTTTACCGCTACCCGGTGCCAGCACCGCAATCGGGGTATCATCGGCATGTAGCTTGCGGGCGCTAAAAACATGCTGGTGCAAGGCGTTGATCAATGGGCGCAGTAATTGATGCACGCCACCTACCCAGTCACCCAGCGTGCTCTGGCTCAAGGAAACATGCTCCCGCTCCCACATCTGGCTTTGGCGGTACAAGGGTAAATGATCCAGATATTTGGAGACCATGATATGGCTGAGCAATCCTGCTCCGGCATAACTGCGCGCCAAGGGACGGCTGGGTGCCGGTGCCTGTGCCATGCGATCGCACTGGCGGCAACTGAAGCGGGGACGCACATGGCGGATCACACGCAAGCTGGCGGGGACATAGTCCAGTACTTCACTCACATCTTCGCCAATACGTCGCCAGGCGCCACCACAATCGGGGCAGCAGCACGCCTGCGGCAGGTGCTCCTGGATATCGCGAGGCAGATGTTCGGGTAATGGTTTGCGCACCGGAGCGGTGCGCGTTGGCAGTGTAACAGGTTCTGGCTGAACGGGATGATCTCCCTGCTTGATGTGCAGTTCTTCCAGCTCCAGTTCCAGCTGTTCTATCTGGCGCACCAGTTTCTCAGACTTCTGGCCAAACAGCAGGCGCTGTAATTTGGCCAGTAATAAAGTCAAGCGTTCGATTTCCTGTTTATCGTTCAGGCGTCCTGATTTCAGGGTGTCACGCTCCAGCCGAACCGCTTCCATGTCGGCTTGCATGGCAAGCACCAAATGCTGTAAATTTTCAATGGAATCGGGAAGCGGTGGCGGTGTAGGCATAGCCGTTATTTTACCAAACAACCACCCTGACAGCATTAAATAAAAAGCCGGAACGCCAGTCAATACGCCATTCTGTCGTTTTTAGGGCGTCTATACGCGACTCGGTTTATGTGTTCTGGCGGGACGTCGCCAATCAATCCCTTCCAGCAACATCGACAGTTGTGCGGGCGTTAAATGCGTAAGCTTACCGTCAAGCGCACAGTTCATAACTAGAGACTTCTGCTGCTAACTGTCGTTTAAATTCACTGGGTGGTAAG